>JAZDNE010000022.1:0-26341 GCA_043800235.1 bacterium
TGTCATACCTTGCTAATTTTTGTGTGATGTCCATAAGCGCGCTTTCATAATGCGATGTCCATAATTAACTTTGAAACGCGCCACTTATTGCAGATTCATATGGGGCTGTCGCCGAATGCTCCTTTAGTCATAAATTGAAAAATTTACCAGGCATAATTTTTCAAACAAATTTTGCGGTTTAGCCTAAGCTAAGGGGAAAAAATTTTTTTACAAAATTTGACCGAAATATGGGAATTTAGGACAAAGAGGTATTCTGTGCGACAGTCCCCATATAAGTTTATTTCTATAACACCTGTATAATCAATTCTTGCCCTTTATAATATCGCCCTTGTTTATCCACTGTTTCCGCGTAAAAATGATATTTGCCAGACGCGGGGCGATCTCCCCATTTAAATTCAAATATATCAGATAAAATTTCGTCGGAATTGTAAGTTTTTATAATTACAGGCTGTTCATTATCTTTTTGTGAAATTATTTTGACGCTCTGCGCGTTGAAACGGTCTGAAATTTTTAAAATAAATGTGAGAGGAAATAACGAGGAAAAAAAAGAAGCATCTTGGCGCGGAGCTTCAAAATATGATTTTACCGCTTCTCGTTCAGTCATTAAATTTATTTCGATGCTCTGTTCATTGTAATTTCCGACATCGTCATAAGCTTTAACAGTTATAGTGTGAAAACCATTTGCGATATTTTTTGACGGATAATTTAAATTAAAAGGATAATTAGAAACAGTTTGCGCCAATTTGGAGTCAATATAATAATCAACATTATGAATTCCCCGCGGAGCGCTTGCATTTATTGTAATTTCTATATTGGAAGATGTTACGCGATCTTTATCGTTGGGATATTTTATATTTAAAATAGGTTTGTTTTCTAAATTATGGAGATAGCATTTTTCCTCAGGCGGTTTTCCAGACACAAATTCTTTTGTGCTTGACGCCCAATTTATAATCGCGTTTTCCCAAGCTTCGAATTGCGGATCTGACGCGGGATTTTGCGGCCAATCTCCCCTCGGATCATCTTTGTTAACATAATAAAGAATAGAATGGACTGTGGAGTAAGTTCGTTCTTCAACATATTCCTCAGGGCAAAAATCATTAGCCAATTTCTCGGTTTTTTTATCTATTTTTATTTTTCGCTCATATATTCCTCTGCCATTAAGCATTATTTTATCAACAATATCTTCGGCAGGTTTGTTAAATATTTCAACAGGAGAATCTTTTTCTGTCCCTAAAACGGTTTTCATAAATTCATTCCATATAGGCGCGGCAATTTTGCTCCCATCCGCTCCTTTTTCCATTTCTGAATTGTCGTTATTTCCAACCCAAACGCCCGCCGCAAGCGATGGCGTATACCCTATTGTCCACGCATCTTTATAGTCGTTAGTTGTGCCTGATTTCGCGCATACAGGGCGACCAGTTAAAGTAAGTTTGCCTCCTCTGCCAAAAATATAACCGCGCGCTTCGTCATCTGATAGCATATCATTCATTTTTCTCGCTATTTCCGCATTAAGAATTTTTTTCTCTTTTTCTTTAAATTCTTCTATTATTTTCCCGTCCTTATCTTCGATTTTTAGTATTGCCGCTATCGGATGATGCGCGCCTTCCCGCGCTAAAACGGCATACGCGGATACATGTTCAAGAAGTTTTATTTCTCCTCCACCTAAAACTAAAGAAAGCCCGAAACGATCATTATCAAAAAGAGTGGTATATCCTAATTTTTGAGCTAATGTTAAAACATTGTTTACCCCAGCAAGATATAAAGCTTTTACCGCGGGGATATTTAATGAACCTTGAAGAGCTTTTCTAACTGTAACAGGACCATGCTCCTTATTATCGTAATTATGCGGAATATAATCTTTTCCGATCACTTCTTTTGGTTTAAAATTAGTTACAACATCAAAGAATATTGTTTCGGAAGTATAACCTTTTTCTAATAAAGCCGCATAGACAATCGGTTTAAAAGAGGAGCCTGGCTGTCTTTTTGCTAAAGCTACATTAAAGTTTCCATCATGTTTAATATCAAAATAATCCCGAGAGCCAACCATAGATAAAATTTGTCCTGTTTTTGGATCAATAGCCGCGAGAGCGGCGTTTGACGCGCCAAAATTTTCCGCGTTTTTCATCCCATTTGCAATCGCGGTTTCCGCCTTTTTTTGCATATTTAAATCCAAAGTAGTATATACTTTCAAACCGTTGCGTTCCATAAATTCTTCCCCGTATTTTTCCGCCAAAAGTTCTTTTATATACATTACAAAATGCGGCGCTATAATATTTTCTTCAAGTTGTTTAAATTCAAGTTTTTCTTTTTTTGCGTTTTCTGCTTCTTCTTTTGATATATATTGCTCTTCCGCCATTGAATCAAGAATATAGTATTGCCGTTCCGTAAGTTTATCAGCATGGTTTCCATAAGGAGAATAATAAGTAGTCGCGCGAGGAAGACTTGCTAAAATCGCCGCTTCCGCTAAGGTTAAATTAGACGCTCTTTTGCCAAAAAAAGTTTGCGCCGCCGCTTCAATCCCGTACACAGTCGAGCCATAAGGTATTTCATTAAGATACATTTTTAAAATTTCATCTTTTGAAAATTTTTCTTCAATTCGGTAAGATAAAACAAGTTCTTTTAATTTTCTTGCGTAAGTTTTTTCGGAACTCAAAATCGCGTTTTTGACTAATTGCTGGGTTATTGTCGATCCTCCTTGTCCATGAAGCGTCCCTTGCATTGAATTCATTATCAATGCCCGAAGTATTCCTTTTAAATTAAATCCATGATGTTCGTAAAATGTTCTATCTTCCGCTGTAATTGTGGCATATTTTGCATATTCAGGAATATCGTCGAGCGAAATCATTGTTCTTTTCTCATCGCCATGTATATCATACAGAACAACTTCTCCGCTTCGGTCATATATTTTTGTGCTTAAAGCTATGTCTCGTTCTATTAGTTTGTCAGCCGCTGGAAGATCTTTTGAATAATACCATATAAGCCCGGCAAAAGAAATCGATCCTAAAATGAAAAAAATTATAGCTAACTTAAGAAAAAAAATAAACGCGCTCATTTTAAAACTGCGTTTTTTACCGCGCTTTCTAATATATGAATTTTGAGAATAATAATAGCTCGGTTTTTTTCCTATGTCTCTTTTTACTTGTTTATATGATAATTGAGGAATTGGCATTTTAAAAAAAATTAAATTTCAAAATCCAAAGTTTAAATACTATCCTTGCGGCTATGGACATCGCGCTATGACTTCGCGTTCCATAAACTATAAAAATTGCGACAGAAAATAATTACACAACAAATCTTTTGTTATTCATTCTTTTCTTCACATAATAACGCCGCTCCTATTACTCCTCCCGCTTCTCCTAAATTTGATCTTACAATGTTCGTTTTTTCAAGATCTTTATGCAAAAGATATCGTTTTATATTATTCATCGCTGTTTGCCATAATAAATCAACATAAGCAAAACCGCCTCCGACTATTATTATTTCAGGATTGAATATATTTATAACATTCGCAAGTCCTAAAGCAAAATAATGTCCAACCTGTATAATGCATTTTTGCGCGATTTTTTCTCCGCGAGAAGCCATCTCCGCGATCAACTCGTTTTCCACTTTTTGACCGGTAGCCTCTTCATACAAATTGCTTAAAGCCGCGCCAGACGCGAATGTTTCAAAATGACCGTATCCGCCGCAGCCGCATAATTTATTAGAAGACATTTCAATCGTCATATGCCCGATTTCGCCCGCGCTGTTATCTGCGCCTCTGTAAAGTTTTTTTTCTATAATAATCGCGCCGCCAATTCCTGTGCCTAAGGTTATCGCAATAATATTTTTATAATTTTTCCCAGCTCCAAATTTATTTTCCGCCAATCCTAAGCAATGCGCGTCATTATCAATTATTATGCTGACATCGCATTTTCTTTCCAAAGTTTTCGTTATGTATAAGTTTTGAATCGACCCCATATTTGGCGCTGATATAACAACCCCCCGTTTTTGGTTTACATATCCAGCAAAACCTATGCCAACTTTGTCGAATTCAAATTTTTCTCTATAACCGTTTATTAAGCTCGCAATTTGACAAACTAAAAAATCTTCTCCTTCCGCGAATCGATTTTTTGTTTTTTTAAACTCTTTAATTTTTCCTTTTTCATTGACAACAGCGCTTTTTATCGTTGTAGCGCCGATATCAAGACCTAATGTAAACATAGAAATAAGAAATTTTCTATTTTTATAATACTCCAAAATTCGACGAAATGCAATATAAAAAGCGACAAAATTTTTAAATTATTTTTCTGCCGCTTTTAATTTCTTTATCCTCCTTTTATCTTTTTTTGTCTTTTTTGTTAATTCTTTGTAAAATTCTTTTTTTTCTTTTTCCGTGAATTCCCTAAGATTTTCCTTAGGGATGCTTTCAAAAATTTCATGCAGATCCATAGAAGCATCCTCCTCCAATTTAAAAAAAGAACAGTTTACTCTCTATAATATTTTGCCGCGTCTTCTGGCGAGACAGGGTTTATGACAAGTCCGGAACCAATTTCTACTCCTGCCCAGACGCTTCCGCGCGGCGTTATTTTCATATATAAATGCTGATCTTCGTCATTTTTGACTTGATGAAAATAAAAATTATACGGCAATCCCAGCGCGCTTATTTTAGTTAGTATTATTTTTAATGATTTTGCGAATGAGATTCTTTCGTCTTTTGTAAGGCAAGTTATATTATCTATATGGCGGATAGGCATTATCCACGCCTCATAGTTGTGCATAGAGGCGTAAGGCGCGAATGCCACGACATTTTTGTCTTTATAAATCAGTCTTTGTCCTTTAATTTCTTTTTTAATAACATCGCAATAAACGCATGTCCCGTTTCTAAGTTTATATTCTTGCGCTCTTTGACTTTTATCAATAAGGTGCGGCGGTAAAAATGATGTCGCAAAAATTTGAGAATGCGAATGAATAATCGACGCGCCGGCTTTGCCGCCATTATTTTTAAATATTAAAATATATTCTATTTTTTTTATTAAAGAAAGCGCTTTTGTCCTCAAAGCGTAAGCGCGAAGAAGTTCCGCTATGTGATCTTGGGGCAGTTCGTCTAATTCTTGAAAATGTTCAGGAGTCTCGATTATTACTTCCTGAGTTCCATAGGCTTTAGGGTTATCTAAACTTACCGCGGGAAATATATTTTTTATAACTTTTATTTTCCAATCATTCCGTTCCCCGATTGTCAAAAGATCTTTTATTTTATTAACATGCGAAGGGCAAAAAACGCATGTTTTTTCGCGACTGTTTGCGCTTTGCGTGGTTTCAATTCGATGAGGGCGATCGTTCCTTATAGGCGCGATTATAACATATTTTTCTTGGATGTAGTCTTTTCGAATTTCTGGTTGCATAGAGAAAAAAATTTATTTATTCTAAGGTTTTAGAATTGATTTATAAATCTCGACATATTTTTTTGCTGGTTCTGTCCACGACGAATCCCGTTTCATTCCGTTCAGCATAATTTTTTTCCATATTTTTTTATTTTGATAAACATACAACGCGTCATTGATTGCTTTAAGCATCGCTTGACTTGTATATTTTTCAAACAAAAATCCATTCATATCATTAACTTTCAATCCCTTAATTTCTTTATGACAAATTTTTGAACATTTAAATTTTAAACTTATAATCGTGTCCGCAAGCCCTCCGGTTTTTCTCGCAATCGGAACAGAACCATATCTCATCGCGATAAGTTGTCCGAGTCCGCAAGGTTCAAATTTTGATGGCATCAAAAATATATCTGATGCGGCATAAATAAGTTGCGCTATTTTTATGTCAAAAGTAATCAAAGGTTTAAAATTATTCGGATATTTTTCACCTAATTCTTTTAATTTTTTTTCATATTCAGGCGAACCTGTTCCAAGAATGATAAAAAGAGTTTTAGGATGGTTTTTAAATAATTCAGGAATTGCTGAAATAACCAAATCAATTCCTTTTTGCGCAACAAGGCGAGATACAAGACCGATTAGAGGCGATGACGCGTCATCGCTTTTTAAATAGGATGAAATGTTTAAGAAATAATCCGAAATCAATTTTTCTTTGCACTTTTTTTTCCCATCAAGATTTTTTTGAGAATAATTATGTTTAATATGCGGATCTGTTTCAGGATTAAATTCTTTTATGTCTATCCCGTTTATTATACCATATAAATTTTTTTTTCGCATTTTTAAAATATTCTCTAAACCTTCTCCATACTGTTTTGTCAAAATTTCTTTCGCATAAGTCGGACTAACGGTTGTAATCGCGTCTGCTGATAAAATTCCTTGAACCATTTTATTTATATCCCCGTCTTGCGCGTCTTTTTTAATTGTTTTATTTTTTTTTCTGCTTAACTTTATTTTTTTTATGGCGCCAGCTACGATTTTCCCTTGATATTCCAAATTATGGATTGTTAAAATAGTTTTTATGGAACTATTTTTTTCTTTTAGCAATGTTGGCATTAGCGCGGTATGGTTATCGTTGCAATGGACAATATTTGGAATCCATCGCAAGAGAGAGTATGTCTTTTTTTCTTTGAGGCAAGAGTCGGGACAAAGTTTTATTCGATTTAAATTTTGATATTCATTGCGCATAATAATATCCGCTGCCGCTTTTGAAAAAAATAAAAATTTATCGTCCCCTCCATAAACATCATTTCCGCTAAAAAATTTTTTATTGTCAATAAAATAAACCGGCATATTGCCGTCATTAGATATAGAGGATCGCTCTGATTTCGCATTGTTCAAAAAAGTTTCATAAATGGAAACCTTTTCAATCTTTCCGTCAAATTCAACCTCAAAATTTTTTATAATTTCTTTTAACGGATAATTTTTTCCAGCGCATTCGATTGCGACAATACTCGTCTCGTCGCAGTTTATTCCGTCAGCCGCAAGCGATGGAATGACTTTGGCGCTGTAGATTTTTTTTATGCTTCCATACAGCGGCATCATTATAATAATATCCATCCCTAACTTTTTTAATGCTGGCGGAAGAGCGCCGGCTACATCAGATAAACCGCCGACTTTCGCGAATGGCGCAACTTCGGCGGAGACAAATAAAATTTTAATAGGATTAGGTTTTAGTAATTTCATAATAATTTGTCAAAAATAATACGGATATTTCTATATTTATTTTACTTCAAATAAATTTTCGACGCAAGGAATGATAAAGGACAGTCGCTAAGCGGAAAAACGAAGGGATTATTTTATCCTTCGTCGCTCAGAATGACGAAACGCGTTTTTGGCAACACGCCCATAAAATAAATTCTGGGATTCTATAAATCATTAAAATTGTTCAATTCTCGTTGCAGGAACGAGAATTGCCTCGTTCCTGCAACCAAAATTTTCAGGATTTTTATGGGGCTGTCGCCGAATGCTCCTTTAGTCATAAATTTCCAGATTTCGAGGCATAATTTTTCAAACAAATTTTGCGGTTTAGCCTAAGCTAAGCCAAAGAATTTTTTGGAAAATTTGACCGAAATATGGGAATTTAGGACAAAGAGGCATTCGGCGACAGTCCCTATTAACAAGTCTAAGCGATTTCTCGTCGCTTTGCTCCTCGAAATGACAAAAAATACTTGCTTTATTAAATTATAAAACACTTGTTTCGGCGACAGTCCTCTAATATACAAACATCGCGCAATAAACAATTATTTTAATAATTTCCCAATATCTAAACTTCCCCCGTTTCCTCCTAACAGCTCCGAATACATTCCTGTAACCTGCTTTAAATATGGCGCCAAATAAAGAACCCCCCAAATTAACGGGACTACTATAATTACAATCTTTATAATACTCAAAATCTGGTCAAACATAAGCATCCGTTGCGCTGATTTCGCATATTTATGGGTTTCTTTTGCGTACATTAAGTTTTCTTCTAAAAGTTTTTTTATTTCTTCTTCCATATCACAAAAATTACAAATTTTAAATGCTAAATTCCAAACGAATCTGCATTTTTAACTCAAAAACATATTTAATTTTAAATTTTTGCATTTTTAATATTGTAATTTATTTGTTATTTTAAATTTATAATTTCACCGCTACCACCCTCTCAACTCGCATTTTACCGCAAATTCCTCGCATTTTTTTTTCCATTCCTCAGCCTCAGACATCTTTATGCTTTTTGCGTTTAAAAATTTATCATCTAATATTTTATCTCGAATTTCAAATTTTTGCAAGACATATTTTTTCGCGCCGCGGATATACCGCGCTATGTCCAAAATGTCATTTTTCTTATGCAAATCAAAAACAACAGTAGTCCGAAATTCATAATCAATATCGCTTTCCATAATAAGTTTTATGCTTTTCTTTATTTTTTCAATATCAATTTCAACGCCAGCGACATAGCTATATTTATTCTTATAATTCTCCATCTTGCATTGGCAAAAAGGAAAACAAATATCGGCATTAGTCTTATCATCCATTGACATTTTTATATCCATCGCCACATAATCAACCAAATCCTTTTTAATAACTTTTTCTAATCTATCCGCTAAATATCCATTAGTGTCCAATTTAACCAAAAAACCTTTCTCTTTAATTTTGCTTATAAACTCTTCCAAATCTTTTTGCAATAGAGGCTCCCCCCCAGTGATGCATACCCCTTCTAAAAAACCTCTTCTGCTTTCCAAAAATTCAAAAAAATCAGCTCCCCCCTCAAACGAGGAAAAAGATCCGTTAATTCTTTCGTCAACAAAAACCAATTCAGGATTATGGCAAAATCCGCATCTAAAATTACAGCCTTCTGTAAAAACGACGCATGCTAACTTTCCAGGATAATCTATAAGACTTAATTTGTGAATTCCAGATATTTTCATACTATGGACATCGCATTATGAAAGCGCGCTTAGAAATGGCAAAAATTGATGAGTTGCACGAGTTTTGGAGCGAGTAAAAATTTGAAGTGTATCCGTTGATACATTGAAAATTTTTACTCGTGAAAAACAAGCAAATCGCGATTTTTGCCATTTATGGAACGCGAAGTCATAGTGTGATGTCCATAATACGGTATCATAATTAACCATTATGCGCAATTTCAGATTAGATTTCCTTGTCTTGCTAAAAAAAATTTGCTATACTTTACTATATGAAAAATAAAATTACAATTTTAACAATTTTCGCAATTATTATTAGCTTATCAGTTTTTTCCATCTCATACATTTTCTCTCCGCAAGCTATAGTATCAGCCGTTTCGTTTGAAAATATGCGAGATGAAGGATTAGATGATCTTGGAAAAATTGCATACGGTAGCGAGAAACCGCCAAAATCAGCGACAGAAATCGTAGCGGAAATCATTAAATATGCATTATCATTTTTGGGCATTATATTTTTAGTCTTAATTTTATATGGCGGCTTCCTTTGGATGACTGCTGGAGGAAATGATGATAAAGTCGCGCAATCAAAAACCATAATAATAAACGGCGTGATAGGTCTTATAATAATACTTTCAGCTTACGCCATAACTTACTTCGTCCTCGAAAATATAATCAAAGCAACAACTGGAATGGATCACTAAATATTTAAAATAAAAAATCCGATCAAACTATAACTTTCAGGTCTTAATTTTATGAATTTATCAAAAAATATACCAAAAAAATATTTAGTGTTAATTATGATTGCTCCGTTGTTTTTATTTATAGTGGGATTATCAATTGAAAAATTAATTAAATTTAACGGCGCTTGTTATCATATCTATGGAATATCGAGCCATTATTATGAATGCAAAATAATGGAATATATTAAAAACGATGTATTCGAATATTTTTTATTCTATGCAATAATGGGCTTGCCATTGTATTTAATGTTTTTTATTATTCCTATTTCAATTTTTCTACTAATTGCTTATCTGTATAAAAAATTAAGAACTAAAAGTTAAACTCAGGTGCAGCTGTGCTATCCTTGTCGCTTTTACAAATTTATAATAGGGCAGTCGCCTAATACCTCTTTGTCATAAATTCCCATATTTCGGTCAAATTTTCCAAAAAATTTCTTTCCCTTAGCTTAGGCTAAACCGCAAAATTTGTTTGAAAAATTATACCTCAAAATCTGGAAATTTATGACTAAAGGAGCATTCGGCAGAAGTCCCATATTATTTGTAAACACAGTTCGCATAATAACGCGTTAAATGAACTAATTCTTTTCTGGGCTATCGCACAATTGTTTTAAAAAATTTTCAAATTTCTTTTTCTTTAATTTAAGAGGGGAAACGCGACATAATAAACGCATAAAATCCAAACATTAGCATGCAAGAATTAACCGCATCAATTAACGCAAAAAATATCATAGACCTTGAAAAAGCAGCCTCATTCTTAGGTATTTCAACCGCTACAGTAAGAAACTGGGTCAAATGCGGTCATCTGCAAACATATACTAATGATAGAAGATATTTTTTCCACTTGTCAGATATAGAAAATGTAAAAAATAACATTACAAATGGCGATCTAAACAAATTAAATGGGAGGGCTAATAAATCTAAAGCCGAAAGAACTTTTATACCCGACGAATATTTACAAGACGGAGTTAAGGTTGACGATATAACTAAAATTATAAATTTTGTATCCGAAAATAATATCAGTATTTCTCTATCTCTCTTATTATTGAGTCTAAATTCGCTTCAAAAAGAAAAACTAATTTCGGACATAACTATTCAAGATCTAATCAAACAAAAATTTACCTTCACCAATAAACAAATTGGCGAAGAAATAACAGCATGGTTATACGAAGTTAAAACTAATAACCTAAAATCTGATTACTCATTTTTATTAAACTGCGCTATCCCAAAACAACGCGACTCTCTGGGGTTTCTTTATCAATCACTGTTAGCTGAAGGAAAAAAATCTCAAAGCGGTTCGTATTACACTCCAGAAATAATTGTTAATGAAATAATAAAAGATTATGTAAAAACTGATTCTAAAGTTTTAGATCCATGTTGCGGCACAGGTCAGTTTTTGCTGGCATTTTCGGAAGTGGTTGAAAATCCAAAAAATATTTATGGCGTTGATGTTGATGAAATAGCGGTCAGAATTGCCAGATTAAATATATTGATAAAATACAAAGATCAAGTTTTTTCTCCAAACATAGTTTGCAAAAACACTCTTTTTGAAATCGGAAATCATGACTTATTTAGCTTGAACGATGAAAATATTCGCAACTTTGATGTAATCGCGACAAATCCGCCGTGGGGAGCGCATTTTTCCAAAGCGGATTTAGTTCGTCTCAAGACCTCTTTTCCTGAAATCACATCACTTGAATCTTTTTCTTATTTTCTAAAAAAAAGTATTGATTTGCTTCAAAGCGGCGGAGCAATCTCGTTTATTCTCCCTGAATCAATCCTTAATGTAAAAACACATAAAGATATTCGAGAAATAATTTTAAAAAACACTTGCATTAAAAAAGTTTGTTATCTTAGTCGTGTTTTTAAAAATGTTTTTACAAATGTAATCAGGCTTGATTTGCAAAAAATAAATAAAAATATTTTTGAAAATAATATTTTAATTGAAAAAGAAAATAAAAAACATTTTATTTCGCAAAAAGAATTTATTTGCAACGATGATTATGTTTTAAATATTGATGCTAATAATTTAGACAGGGATATTTTACAAAAAATTTATGATAAGGGGATAATTTGTCTTGAAGGCAATGCGGAATGGGGACTTGGCATTGTTACTGGAAATAATAAAAAACATTTTGTTTATAAAAAAGAAATTTTTAATGAAGAGATTATAAGGGGAAAAGATATAGAAAAATTCAAAATTAATAATTCAGGAATTTATTTAAAATTTGATCCAAAAATATTTCAGCAAGTTGCGCCGGAACAAAAATATAGAGTACAAGAAAAAATAATATATAGATTTATTTCTAAAAAATTAATATTCGCGATAGACGACAAACAAAGATTAACACTGAATAGCGCAAATTTTTTTATACCGCTCAATAAGCAAATTCCTATCAAGGTTATAGCGGCTTTATTTAACTCTTCTTTGTATCAATTTTATTTCCAAAAAAAATTTAATTCAATAAAAGTGTTAAGAAGCCATATAGGAAATATGTCATTACCGTTTTTTACGAAAAAAGAAAATAATAATATTATAGAATTAGTAAATAAAATAGAAAAAGAGAATAATTATTTTGAAAAATTAGATAATTATATTATGGAAAGATTTAATTTAAATGACGGGGAAATAAAATATATTAAAAAAATAATTTATAAATAAATTTTTTATGGAAATCTTAAAGAAAAATTTAGAGAAATTAATCTCTGCTTTATCAGCAGAAGACAGGGGTAAATTAAAAAATCGTCTTGAGAATTTTGAAATTTTTTCGCCACGAATGACTGCCAAAGCGATTGACGCTTTCTGCTTGGGTTTTAATTTTTTCATATACTTTTCATTATACCATATCCACTAAATACAACTGTCCAGTATATGGGTACATTATAATATGCGGCTTGCAATATCCGTTGCGCTCTAAAAGTTTAATTTAAAAAAAGCCTCGCATAATGCGCGGCTTTTTTTATTCTATAATTTTTAATTTAGCGCTTTAAATTTTTTAATGCTTTTGTGCCGGCGGTCGGACTCGAACCGACACGGATGTTTAGTCCGAGGGATTTTAAGTCCCTTGTGTCTACCAATTTCACCACGCCGGCATTCTTAAAAAACAATAAGTTTATATTTTGTTGTTTAACCCGCCGAATCAGCGGATATATATTTTTTTATTTTATTGTGATGGAGCGGGTAGCGGGAATTGAACCCGCCTCTCGACCTTGGAAGGGTCGCATAATAGCCACTATACTATACCCGCAAAATTAAATAAATCAACAAAACAATGCATCAAGAAATTTATCTTTTGTTTTATTATTTTTTTAGTGTTTGGTCGGGGTGGTGGGACTTGAACCCACGACCTCCTGCTCCCAAAGCAGACGCACTATCCTCAACCAGAGGCTGATCCGCCTTTGGCGGAAACTGTTTTTAAATTTGAATAAAGTAAACAAAATACATAGCCGAATGTCGGGGTGGTGGGACTTGAACCCACGACCTCCTGCTCCCAAAGCAGACGCCCTAGCCAACTGGGCTACACCCCGTTTTATTTTTGAGGTCTATTCTAATTGTAAAAATGGATGTTGTGCCGGGGGTGAGAATCGGACTCACGACACAAGGATTTTCAGTCCTTTGCTCTACCACTGAGCTATCCCGGCATATCTCAACAAAACAATAAAACAAAACCGACTCAAAGAAATTTAGTAAAATTGTTTTGTTGTTTACCCCTCTTCCGAGTCTGCAAAGAGGGTATGTTTTTTTATTTTTTTGATAACAGTGGACTGTGAGGGACTTGAACCCTCGACCTTCTGCGTGCAAAGCAGACGCTCTAGCCAACTGAGCTAACAGCCCATTATTAAAACATCAGATAGAATATAACAGACATCGGATATCAGAGTTTATTCTTTCTGCTTTTTGTTATCTATTTACATGTTTTGTCAATGGCGATAAAACCCACAAAATAAATCCTTCTAACAGACCCGCTATTCCCATTAAACCAAGCAGAATAAATGCGATGCCAAATAATTTATACATCAATCTTGAGCCTCCTGAATAACCTAAATGAATTTCCGCCCATTGTATAGAACCAAAATTTTGATAAAACCATTCTGATTTTATCACTAATACACATCCTATAATTGTCATTATAATTCCTAATACAAATCCCATAATTTTAAATATCTAAATTAAAAATTTATTTTTTGGTGGGCGCTGAAGGGTTCGAACCCTCGACCTCTTCGGTGTAAACGAAGCGCTCTAACCAGCTGAGCTAAGCGCCCTAAAATTGTGCGGACGAGAGGATTTGAACCTCCACGGGATTTCTCCCACAGGTCCCTCAAGCCTGCATGTCTGCCAATTCCATCACATCCGCAATAATTACTGCCAAAATTATGTCGCATTCTATTAAGAATCGCAGTTTTTGCCGTTTATGGAGCGCGGAGTCAAGTGTGTGATGTCCATAAATACTAAACACATAATAATGCTATACTTTCACTTCTTTTAACTTTTTCTTGTAATTTCTTAAATAATATAATTTTGCTTTATTTACTTTTGCTTGTTTTAAAACTTCTATTTTTTCTATAACAGGCGAATATATAGGGAATATTTTTTCAACTCCTGCGCCATTGGAAATTTTACGCACAGTAATAGTCGCGCCCTGCTCATTATGATGTTTTCGCGCTAAAACAATTCCTTCAAAAATTTGAATCCTTTCCTTTATTTCGCCTTTTTTGCCTGATTTTTCTTTTATTTTTTCATAAATCTTGACTGTGGCTCCAGGATTAAGCGACAAAACTGTTTTTTCTTTTTTATCTATTAGTATAGTCATAATAAGAGCAGTAATTCATTGTAATGCATTGTAATTTGTTGTAATTATGAAATTACCACAGAATTATTATTGTATTACTGTCGAATTGCATTATTAGTTATTCGTATGTTTGTGTTATATTTTTTAACAAAAAAATGTTCCCTAATTTTGGGAATAAACTTGATTTTAATATATATTAAAACAAAAAAAGTGTCAATACATACATAATGCCGGAACATCATATTGTTGTAATTAAAATGGATTGTTGAAAAATTATTTTTATGGTAAAATATTCATATATGCATTTTTGCGGATAACTTTTTAAGAATACTTATAAAAATACATTCTGTATGGAAGAAAAAATAATGTTAAATTTTATAGACGCAATTATTGAAAAATCCGGTTTGAAATTGGAAGCGGATTTTTTAGCCGATTATCGGGAAGCTTTGCTGGATGAATTGGAAAAAAAGATTTGGCTTACGGTTATAAAGGATTTGAGCGACGACCAAATAAAGAAATTTATTGAAATATCGGAGGGAATGGAAGATCCTGAAGAGATGGGCGATAAAAAGAAAATCGAAATTTTCGGATTTTTTAAGGATAATGTGAAAAATATGGAAGAAAAAGTTTTGAGCGCGATGGATGAATTCGGAGAAAGGTTTATTAAGGACATAAAAGAATTAAAATAAATTTTTAATATATGGGAAGACGGAGAACAATTAATCCGGAGGAAGCGGCGATAAGAAAGGAAGAAGAAGAGTTAAAAGTTAAATCTGTTCAAAAAGAAAAGCCTAAGATAGACTCTCAAGGCGTAATTTTGGAATTGGAAGAAAAAATAAGTCCATTGATAGAAACAGGAAATTATGAAAAAGCGCATGAATTATTAGGAGAATATGCCAAAAATTATTATGAAGATGAAGAGGTTATGGCAAAAATCGTGGAAAAAAGGGAGGTGATAGATAATGCTTCCAAAGATAATTATGAGAAGAAAGAGTCGCCTATTGAACCGCAAGGCGATGTTATTTCAGATCAGGAAACGGAAAAGGAGAAAGATGAGGAAAACGATAGAATTATAAAAGAAAAAAAAATAGCAAGCGACATAGAGGATCAAATGGAATCAATAAAGAAAAAAATGGAAGGACTTCAAGATTTTGCGCGCAGATTTTATTTTTTGAGTAAATATGATTTGAATTCTATAGACTCTAATATAAGGAAGGATGTTAAGGAAAAAATTCAAGAATTGAAGGCTCAATATCGCGAAGACGCGATAAAAGATATAAAGCAAAGGATTTTACGCGAAAGAGATATATATTGGGAAGAAGCCAATGTATCTGGAACCCGCTATTTGAAGTTGATAAAAGATACCGCGAATAATTGCAGATTATTTTGCGAGATTGATTTGGCTGATTTGTATGAGGGAGAATTGAAGTATATTAAAGAAAGAGCCGTTAAAGCCAATGAAGAAATAGATGCGGCGATAGCAGAATCTGTTTCAAATAATAATTTTCCCGAAGTTAAAAAGATTTTAGATAAATTTGAAGAAAAGTATGATTTTGATCAAAATGCGTTGGATTATATAACAAAGGTAAAAGATGAAATATCCAAGAAATTCAGAATCGAGTTAGATAAATTTGAAAAAGAGTATGATAAGGTAAAAGATGAAATATCCGAAGATAATTATGAGAAGAAAGAGTCGCCTATTGAACCGCAAGGCGATGTTCTTTCAGATCAGGAAGCGGAAAAGGAGAAAGATGAGGAGATTGAAATTTTAACTGAAAATAATAATAACGAATCAACTGATTCAAAACATAAAATAGTTGAACTTCTTTCAGCGGAAGAAATTGACGCATTGTCAAAAGCAATATTTGAAGATGAGAAAGAAGATAGCATCCCAAAAGAAAAAAAAATAGCAAGCGACATAGAGGATCAAATGGAAAAAATAAAGAAAGAAATGGAAGGACTTGAAGATCTCGCGAGCAGATTTTATTTTTTGAGTAAATATGATTTGGATTCTATAGACTCTAATATAAGGAATGATGTTAAGGAAAAAATTCAAGAATTGAAGGCTCAATATCGCGAAGACGCAATAAAAGATACAAAGCAAAAGATTTTACGCGAAAGATATATGTATTGGGAAGAAGCCGATGAATACGGAACGGTCTATCTGAAGTTAATGGAAGATGTCGCGAATAGTTATAGATTAAATGACGAGATTGGTTTTACTGATTTATATGAGGGAGAATTGAAGTATATTAAAGAAAGAGCCGTTAAAGCCAATGAAGAAATAGATGCGGCGATAGCAGAATCTGTTTCAAATAATAATTTTCCCGAAGTTAAAAAGATTTTAGATAAATTTGAAAAAAAGTATGATTTTGAGCAAAAAGTTATAGATTATATAAATAAAGTAAGAAGCGCGATATCCGAGACAGACAAAATAGAAAATGATAAAAAAAATAAAGAAATTCCCAAAGATGCTGAAACGGTTCCGCCCGAACAGGAAATTTTTGATGAGAGAAGCCTTAATAATTTTTCAAAGAAAATGGGACAGCTGAGGGACGAGCTTGCTTATATTGAAGCTCAAAAAGAAGTGAATTCCCTTATAAACATAGACGAAAGGAGCAAGGAAATAATTGCGGCGATTGAACTGGAAAATGAGAGATGTGAAAAATATTTATTTGAGGAATTAAAAAAGGGAAGTTCTTTTGAAGATTTAAAAAAACAGAATTCATTAAATTTTGAAGTGTTGGACTTGCTTAAAAAAATGGAAAACAGATTTTCCCTGATGGATCCCGGTAAAGTTAAGGCAAGGTTTTCGGAAGAACTAAAATTTTTAATGGATTTTAAAGATGAAAATATATATGTTCTTCTTGGGCGTAGAGAAATGGGAGATAAATTGAGAAAAATGGCGGAAATTTTGGGATTTAACGATAAAACAGCTATGGAAAAAGGGAAATTTGATGATTTGTTTGATTGTTTTAAATTAACCGAGGTTGGAAAGCTTGAGGATAAATTTGAAGATTTAATGAAGAACGCGGAAAAATGGACGCAAAGGGAGCTTTATGAGAAAAGGATAGCAAATGAGAGCGGTCGTAAAAAAGAAGGATTTGGTTCGGGAGTTTTAAAGTTGGCGGGTAATTACGGGAAGATGATAGCCTCTTTCAAAGTGGCGGCTTTGGCTTCAAGCGGAATTTTTTCCACTTCCATGGGGGCGGCGCTTGTGGGAGGAAATGTCGCGACCGCGGGCGCGATTGGAAGTTTTTTATTTACCGCGTTGGCGTTTACAGGTTTAAAAGAAGTGGAACAGCTTTGGGAAAAGAAAATAGAAAATAAGAAAGCGAGCAAAGAAAAAATCGATTTAAAAAATGAAGAACATAGAAAAATATTTATGGATAATCTGGTAAACGCCATAGGACTTGAACAGCTTGACAAATTGGATCCCGAGAAAAGGGATGAGGAAGCTAAGCACCTTGAAAAAGTTTGTGAATACGCGGCTTCGTCAAAAAAAGATAAGGCGGTCGAGTTGGAGGAGTATTTGAAAAAAAGATCGGTGAAAAAATTTAAAGAAAATGAAGGCAAAATTGAGGGAGTGCCGAAAAATCATCTAAAAGCCGTGTTGGTATTGGAAAGAATGGAATCAAGATCTGAAGCTCAGACCGCGGAAAGAATATTTGATATAGCAAAAAAAAATCCGAATAAAATAAAAAATTTTGTTAAATCGGGAATCGGGAAAAAGGCATTGGCAGGGGTTAAAACATTTTTAGGAGAAGCGGTTTCTTTGGGATTATATGAAGTTCCTTTGGTAAATATCGCTCTTAACGCGGTAGGTGGCGGAACGATTGGGATGGAAATGGCGGATAAGCTTACGGCGCATCAGGGAGAAAAGGTTAGAGCAGTCGCGAAAACGGCAGGATTTATATTGGGCGGCGCCGTTTTGTCTTTGGCTTTCGCCCCGAGAGCTGAAGGGCATCAATTTGAAGGATTTTCCAAAGAATTTAAAAATAGATGGGGTGGATTGCGGGAAAAGGCGGGCAAAGAATGGGATTTAGCCGCAAATCTAAGGAAAGGAAAAGAGGGTCTTAAAGAATCGAAAGATATTTGGTGGGAAGGATTTAAAGCTCGGCATAAAGTTGTCGGCGAGACGGAAAAATATTTAGAGAAAAAATATCACGGAGAGCCGACCGAGGCTGCGAGAGATAGAAAAATAGACGAAAAATTTTTAAAAGAGATAGGAGAAATAGAAAAAAAATTCACGAAAGAAGAATTGGATGCCGGAGCAATGGAAAAATTAAGCTCTACAATAAAATCCCTTGACAATAAAAGAGGAGATTTATCTATTCAGGATAAAATAAATTTTTTAAACGCGGATAGACAGGCAAAAGAGGATGTTATTAAAGCGCTGAAAAAAGAATTTGCTCCTCCGATTACAAACCAACCCGCGGCGCCCTTGCCGAAGCAAACTCCTGATTTAAAGATTCCTCAAACGCCGCATTTTCCGGAAAAATCCGTTTTTGAAGTTAAAAAGGGGGAAAATCTTTCGGTTGTTTCCGATAAGGTTTGGAATGAATTAAGAAAGGAAGGAATTAAAATGCCTGAACCGCCGCAAGGATTAACCGGTGAAGGATTAGCCAATTGGAAAAAAGCCGACGCGATTTATAGGAATGACGCGGTTAAAGATGCTTTGTCGAAACAGGTAAAAAATCCTAACTTAATAAAGCCAGGAGAATTGGAAGTTGATATGAATGCCGTAAGGACGCATTTGGAAAAACACAATATTATAAAAGAAGCAGGTAATTTATCGGGAAAAGAAGTGAATAATATTTTAGAAAATAAGGCGAGAAATGAGAGGACCATTTTGAATAATAAGAAAAATGGGAATGTTAGGAATGGAGATAAAGAAGAAGTAAAAATTCGCGAGGGATTAAATTTAACTGAACCACAACAAGATATTAGAGC
Organism: bacterium; assembly: GCA_043800235.1. Classification (GTDB taxonomy): domain Bacteria; phylum Patescibacteriota; class Patescibacteriia; order JAZDEU01; family JAZDEU01; genus JAZDNE01. The sequence continues at coordinate 19,302 of JAZDNE010000022.1, forward strand.
AGAGACCGTTAAAAATTGGGAGAAAAGTAAAAGTGGAAGAATAAAAATGATAAATCAAATAAACAATGAAAATAAGCTTGCTCAAATAGACAAAATGATAAAGCAAGATGAACGATTTGGATTAGCAAAATTTTTAAAATTGAAAGATAACGAGTATGAAATGTTTAATGAAAAAAATTATTATGGTTTAAGGACAGGCATAAAAACTCCTGATATTAACGATAATTATGAGTTTAAATTTTCACCAAACGGTACTTTAAAGGAAATTAAAAATGGCGAAATGGTGTGGGCTGTAAAAGCTGCAGAGAGAAATACTTCTAATAAAAATTTAGAAAAGAATATATTGGCAAATAATTTTAAACTTAATCAAAAATCAAAAACTATCGATTCAAGTATAACGCCTGAAAAATATTTTTTGCATATTCAAAACAACAGGATTGCCGAGCTGAAGGGGAAAATGGAAAATGTATTAGGGAAAAATAATAAGGGTTTATTAGATAATCCTAAAAATGCTAAAATGGCGGAAATAATGCTTGAAAGAAAATTAGACACATCAAAATTGAATAAAAATACTGTTGAATGTTTTAGTTTATGCGATGAATATGATAAAATAGATTTAGCGAATTTTGATATGAAAAAAAGAATTTCATTCGCCGAGGCTATGATTAAACAAGATAAGGAAAGTGGAATTAAAATGATAAAAGAGTGGTTTGGAATAAAAATAGAAAGTGATAAAAAGTTTTCTTTTTCTGTAAAAGGCAAAGAATTAAGATTTGAAGGAGTTCTTATAGGGGATAGGCTCGAGAGTATAATTTTTGATAAGAACGGAATGAGATCCGGAAAAGGAATATTTAAAATTTTTAATAAAACTTTTATTGATAGCAAAAAATTTATAAAACATTTAGATAATTCATATAAAATTGATAAGAGAGATGAATTTAAGAAAGATTTTTAGCATTTTAGTTTATTTTGATTTTAACATTTTATTCTATCTCAAATAAACCCTTTTCCCCATCTCTTTTGGAAAATGATCCTGTTCAACTTTTGCATCAGGAAAATTATGCGCGTATTTATAATTTTCTCCATATCCCAAATCTTTCATCAATTTTGTAGGAGAATTGCGCAAATTCATCGGCGCGGGAAGCGAACCAAATTTTTTAATATCTTCTTTGACTTTGCTATAAGCTATATATAATTCATTATTTTTAGGAGCTTTTGCTAAATACACAACTGCTTGAGCTAATGCTAATTCTCCTTCTGGAATGCCGAGAAAATGAAACGCGTCTTTTGCCGCGTTAGCGATTAAAAGCGCTCTAAAATCAACATTGCCAATATCTTCTGACGCAAACCGAATAAGGCGACGAGCAATAAAAAGTCCATCTTCTCCAGCAGAAAGCATCCTGCAAAGCCAATAAAGCGACGCGTCAGGATCGCTGTCGCGCATACATTTATGCAAAGCTGAAATTAAATTATAATGTTCTTCGCCTTTTTTATCATATAAAAGCAAACTCTTTTGGCTTATTTCGGAAAGTTTTTTTGCGGTGATTTTAACTACTTCTCCTTTTTTGATTGGAGAGTCGAAGCTATGTTTTTCATAAGCATCGCATCTTCTATCGGAAAACTTTCCTCTCGCCCCATCATCATCAAAGGATGGGAAACTCAACGGCATAACCTCTTCCAATAAATTAAGCGCCCGGCGCGCGTCGCCATCCGCGTAATTTATCAAATATTCCAACCCATCTTTTGTTAATTCTAAGTTAAAATTTCCTAATCCTTTTTCTTTGTTTTCTATCGCCCTTTTTACAACAAATGTTAAATCATTGCCTGATAATTTTTTCAAAACTAAAACTTTACAGCGAGAAAGCAAGGCGGAATTTACTTCAAAAGAAGGATTTTCCGTTGTAGCTCCGATCAAAATTATAGTCCCCTTTTCCACATAAGGCAAAAAAATATCTTGCTGGAGTTTATTAAATCTATGGATTTCATCAACAAAAATTATTGTTTTTTGTTTGTAAACGCTCAATCTTTCCGCCGCCTCGGCAATTCGCCTCTTGACTTCTGAAATATTTGATGTTACAGCGGATAATGGCAGAAAAAAAGATTTTGTCGCTTTAGCTATAATATTGGCAAGAGTTGTTTTCCCTGTTCCCGGCGGTCCCCAAAATATCATAGAAGGAATTTTATCTTCATCTATAAAATGTTTAATAATAACCGTAACCTCTTTTTGTCCGAAAAATTCATCAAGTCTTTCGGGTCGAATAAGTTCAGCGAGCGGATGATTCTTAATACTGCTATCATTATTTTGATTAAATAAATTATGCATAAAATAATAAAAAATTATTCTAATAGGGCGCAGTTGCCAACATAATTCTTGCCATATCCCATCCTTTCCTATATAATAATAATACTCTCAAAGAATTAAAAAAGCAAAAAATAATTTATGTTGCCAAAAAAAATCTTTATTTTATTTCTCATGCTAATATTTATAATGCCAGCCCTGCCCTCTCAAGCCGTTGATTTTAATCCAAATCATATAATTTCTGATTTTGACTATCTTGATTACGACTCAATGAATAAAACTGAGATTCAATCTTTTTTGGAAAGCAAAGGGAGTTTTCTTGCAAATTATAAAACGGAAGACATTGACGGAAAAACAAAAACAGCGACCGAAATAATATATCGAGCGGCTAATGATTACAAAATAAGTCCAAAATTTATTCTTGCGCTTTTGCAAAAAGAACAAAGCTTAATTGAGACAGCAAATCCCACAGATTATCAGCTTGATTGGGCGACAGGATATGCCAGATGCGACGATGCCGTTCTTTGCTCGCCGGAAAATGTCGCGGAATACAAAGGGTTTGCCAAACAAGTTGACAGAGGAACATGGCGTCAAAGATTTTATATTGAAAATTCTTATAAAGAATGGCTTAAAAGCGCAAACAATACATATAAAATTGACGGGCAAAACATAACTCCTGTAAATCAGGCGACAGCGAATTTATATAATTATACTCCTCATTTTCATGGAAATTATAACTTTTGGAAAATATGGAACAGATATTTCGCAAAAAATTATCCAGACGGAACACTTTTGCAAATTGAAGGGGAGCCTGCTGTTTACTTGATTGAAAATGGTTTTATTCGACCATTTGCGAATAAAGCGGCGTTTACTTCCAGAGGATATAATGCTAATAAAATAATCAGTTCAACAGCAAGCGATTTAATCCGTTATAAAACAGGCGGTTTTATAAAATTTCCAAATTATACTTTGATGCGCGCCGAAGACAAAACAATATATTTGCTTGTTAATGATAAAAAACATAAAATAGAATCTCCTGAAGTATTTAAAAAAATTGGTTTTATAGAAGATGAAATTATAGATCTTGCAGATATAGAATTAAACGAATACGAAAATAGCTCTTCTATTACAATGGATACTATATATCCTTTAGGCGCGTTATTGCGGGATAAAAAAACAGGAGGAGTTTATTATGTCGAAAACGGGATAAAAAATCCTATTTGGTCGCGCGCGATATTAAAAGCGAATTTTCCAGACAAAAAAATAATAGATTCAACAAAAGAAGAACTTGAAAAATTAACAAATGGATTTCCTATTAAATTTAAAGATGGCGAATTGGTAAAAAGTTTAGATAGCTCTGCGGTTTATGTTATTTCAAACGGAGAACGGCATCCCATAATATCAGGAAACGCTTTTGAAGCGCTAAGATACAGATGGGAAAATATTATAGAAATAGATAAAAAAACTTTAGAAACTTTGCACCCTGTCATAGGCGAAGCGGTTGATATCGGGCAAGATGAAGAAACTCAAATAGATGTCTCTGAATTGGCAAAAGCAAAAATATAAAATTCGCCTGATTTTTAATTTTAGGTAAATTTAAAACCATGTCTTTAGTCTTTTCCGCTATAACTCCAAATTCCCCTATTTTAATTCCTTCCATTGGGAAGGATGATTTAAAATACGCGAAAAAAACGATAAATGCTTTAACAACTCTTGAAGAAGAACTTTATGCGGCGCGGCCGCAAACTATAATCCTGCTATCAGGACACAAAAAAATACTTAACACAGCTTTTTCTATAAATTTAACTCCTGTTTATAAAGGCAGTTTTAAAAACTTCGGCGATTTTTCTGAAAACAAAAACTATTTATGCGATACAGCGATGTGCCATCATATAAAGGAAGTTTTAGAAGGTCGCATTCCTATAAATCTATTTTCCGATGAGGAATTGGATTATGAAACAGCCGCGCCGCTTTTTCATCTTACGCAAAATATAAATAATTTTTCAATAGTTCCTATAAGTTTTTCATCTCTTGACGCAACCAGCCATTTTAACTTCGGACAAAACTTGAAAGAAATAATATTTACTGAAACAAAACGCATAGCGGTAATCGCGGCTGGCGATTTTACACATAGCTTACAAAAAAAATCTTCACGAAACAGTTCTTTTGATAAAAACCTGATAACTTGTTTAAAAGGAAAAAATATAAAAGATATTATAAGAATAGATCATAATGAAATTTTTAACGCGCAAGCGGAAAACGCTTACTTTCCGCTACTAATTCTTTTGGGAATACTTGAAGAAACTAATTACGAATTTAATCTTTTGTCTTATGAATTTCCTTTCGAAGTAGGATTAATGACGGCTAATTTCAAACTTTTTTAACTATGGACAGTCGCATTATGACTCTGCGCTCCATAAACAGCAAAAACAGCGATGCTCCGCTTGTTTTTCACGAGTAAAAATCGCTGTATCAATGGATACGCCTCAAATTTTTACTCGTTGAAAAAACTGCGCGATTCATCAATTTTTTTCATTTTTAAACGCGCTTTCATAGCGCGATGTCTGTATGTTTGTAAAAATAATACCTTTAATCAAACTCCCTCGGGGAATGGGAGAGTTTGATTATGCTATACCTGAAAATTTAATAGAAAGGATAGCAGTCGGACAACTTGTCGAAATTCCATGGCGTAAAGACGAAAAAAGAGGATTAATTGCCGAAATACATACTGCAAATCCTGAAATAAACTTAAAAAAAGTTCTGCGAATAATTGATAAATATCCTTTTTTATACAAAGCCCAAATCGATCTTCTAAAATGGGCTTCTTTTTATTATTGTTCTTCCGAATCAACATTCTTGAATATGATTGTTCCTGAAATTCCAAAAACCTCGTCATCTCGCGATATAAAAATACCGCCTGTTCTTACAGAAAATCTCAAAATTTTAAAATCTGAACTGCCGAAAATTCAAAAAATTCTTAAAAACATATCTGAACAAGAAAAAACTTTGTTCCATTGGCAAGATTATAATAATAAAAATGTTATTTATGTAAAATTATTGGAAAAATTTTCAGTATCTTGCCAAATAATGATTATCTTTCCGCAACTCAATCATATTGAAAAATTTTTAAAATATCTGCCACCGCATTTTTTAAATAAAACCTCTATTTTACATTCCGAGATGACGAAAACAAACTATTGGAAAGAATGGGACAAGATAAAAAAAAATAAAACAGGAATAATAATCGGCGCGAAACAGGCTATTTTTTCTCCAGCAAGCAATTTAGGCGTTATAATAATTGATGAGGAACATAATTCGAGCCATAAACAATGGGACCAAAATCCGAGATACAATGCCGTAGAATCCGCAAAAAAATTATGCGAATTTGCAAGAGCCAAACTTATACTTTCCAGCAATGCCCCTTCCGTTGAGACATATTATGAAGCAGAAAAAAATGGTTATAAAATTATAACTGAATCTGAAAATTCGACAATTTGCGATGCGGAAAAATCTCCTCCAAAAATGTCTGCGGATATTGAAATTATACAAATGCAAAATGAGTGGAAAGAAAAAAATTATTCAATTTTCAGCAATAAAGCTAAAAATTTATTAACTAAAAATATATCTGAAAAAAAACTTTCTATTATATACCTTAATAGGAAAGGCGTAAACAAATTTATAATATGCAAAGATTGCGGGTATATTCCGCAGTGTCCTAATTGCAATCTGCCGCTTGCTATGTATGAAGACGCCGAAATAAACGAGGAGCTAAAAATCTCAATGATTCCTAAATTAAAATGCCGGCATTGCGGACACGACGAATCGATGACTATTCCATGTCCCAAATGCGGAGGCGCAAATATTCGTTATATCGGGACTGGCACTCAAAAAATTGAGAATGAGTTAAAAAAAATTTTCCCCGGAGTAAAAATCGGAAAAATTGATTTGGACGAGCGTAAAAAAAATATAAAAACATTGCTTAAAAATATAGCTGAAATTGAAATTTTAATTGGCACAACTTCTTTATTAAATTATAATTTGTCGCGCAAAAGCAATTTTATATTATATTTAAATATTGACACTGATTTAATGATGTCTAAAGTTAAAGCGACAGAAATAACAATGCAAAATTTAAAAAGCTTCGGCAATATTCTTGATTCTAATGGCATATTTATTGTCCAAACTTACAACGCAAATAACCCAGCGTTAAATTTTTTAAAAAAACGCGATTTTGCAAAATATTTTAAAAATGAATTAGAATTAAGACAAAAAATGAATTATCCTCCTTTCTCGCAAATTATAAAATTGACATACAAACATAAAGATAGTAAAATAGTTAAATTCGAATCTGAAAAATTATTAAATGTTCTCAATAAAAAGTTTTATGGCGATTCGAACATTTCTATTTTAGGTCCTGTCGCTATTCCAGTCCGATTTAAAAAATATGGAGAGGAAATAATAATAAAAAATAGCGGCAAACGCGAAGATACGCAAAACTGGCTAATCAAAAATATTGACGCTGATTGGATTATTGATGTAGATCCTGTTGAAGTTTAAAAATTATATGGAGCAAAGCGACGAGAAATCGCTTAAACTCGTTAATAGGGGCTGTCGCCGAATGCCTCTTTGTCCTAAATTCCCATATTTCGGTCAAATTTTCCAAAAAATCTTTTGGCTTAGCTTAGGCTAAACCGCAAAATTTGTTTGAAAAATTATGCCTCGAAATCTGGAAATTTATGAC
>JAZDNE010000031.1:0-6434 GCA_043800235.1 bacterium
ATACGAACTAACGCCATCATGCTCTAAATTTTCGCAATTTTCGTCAGAGAAAATTGCCCACACTCTAAAATTTTTCCTTTCCGCCCTCAAAACTAAGACGGGAGTCGAAAGAAATCTTTTAGCTAAAAGATTTCTTGAAAAAATAACCTATTCGCCCGAAAGCATTAAAATTTCTTTTGTTTTAGGGGAAAACCTTTTTAATTCGCTCCAAACCGAAAACCCCGCCTGCGAGGTGCAGGGCGGGGCTAACTGCCTGCCTGAAAGTTTTTCCGCCCTTAGGCGGAAAACTGAATGTAAGTTCGTTTCGTTCAATAGGGCTCCGATTTTACGCCGAAGCTCGAATTGAATTCAAGAAAAGGTTTGAAACTATTTTATAAAAAGCTTTAAAAAGCGCCCCCAGCCCCCGCTTTTAAAAGCCAAAATTCATTCGCGGGCGAAGCCCGGCTTTAGGCGATTTCAAGTTTTTCCGCGGGCGAATGCCCGCTCCGCCCCGCATCCGCGGGGCGGTTTGACGACAAATTTTTTTATGATAACTATAATTATCTTTTTTCGCCATGTATATAATCAGGAATGTTTAAATTTCTTTTTTTTATAGATTCTTGTAATGTTGCTATATTTTTAAATAGAACATTATCATTACATTTTCTTATGATTACTCTAGACTTATCTAAATACTTTTGAGCCATTCTTAATGTATTCATCATCCTTAGTTGATTTGATAAATTAAAATAGGCATAACCTATATTTCTTTCATCTTTCATTTCCTCAAAAATAGAAACTGCCTTTAGAAAATAATCAATGCAATTTTTTCTTAAATCAATAAGTTGCTCCCGCTCTTTTTTAGTAAAACAAACATAAAGTTCAATGTCTATATATTTCCTCAAAAATAAAAATAATTTTGATGGCCTTTGATGCAAGAGTTTATAATGCATATATTCTTGACCGTATATGCTGCCTTTAGATAACATTATATTGCCTTTTGCTAATTTTAAATTATTATCATCACATAGCTTTATGGCCTTATTTAATAGTAACTCTGCATCTTTTTTATTATTGTTTATTTTTTCTTCTAGCAAACAATACAAGTTACTCTCTGACTCTAAGGAGAAGCCACTCCAAGTTGGTATTAGCTTTAAATTTTTTTGTTTATATAAAAAAGATAGGTTTTCTATGTGCAGACACCCCGCTTTTATACCCATAAGATAGGCTTTTGCAGCTAAATCATTTACATACTCTGCTAAAATCAATGATTCGTCACAAATTTCAATAATTCTTTTATTCGAAGACGCTGAACTTAAAGTCGCAACTAAAGCCAATCCTATTTGTAATTTATCATTTTTATTTGTAGATATGGCAAAGGCTTTTTCAAATTCTTCTGACGCTAAATCTTTTTGGCCGTTATTCATTAAAATACAACCTTTGTTAAAAATTTCTTTTATGAGCATAATATTTTAGGTCTTTGAAATACATTTTTATTTTAAACAAAAAAACTTTATACAAAAAAATAATATCCGGCGGATACTTGCTAAACCAAATTATTTTTTTTCTGTTTCTGTGGGATATAAAATTTTTATAGGCATTTGCATAAATTAACCTATTCAAATCATTAATCATATAACTATTTAGCGCTATATAACCCTTAAGATTGACCCAAGTCAAACACAATGCTACTTCCGGCGATAGCGGTAAAATAACTTGAATATGTTTTTGTTTAAGACCTGGCCCATAAAATCTCTGCCATTGTAAATCTGGATTAAAAAGACAGCATGGATCGTCTGAAGTTATAAAATAATCCTTTTTATTTTTTGGAAATAAAAAAGCAACGCTCATTTGAAATAGTAAGTTTGATATGTTTGGTAAATTGTTGATAACATTCATTCTATGAAAATTATTTTTATACCCTATTAAATCTTTAACTTCGTGAATGCTGTTTCCGCTTTTTATTGGTAGTCCATGAGAGATTAACTCATCAATAAACCTTTCCAAATTATCTTTATTTTTTAGTGTTCGCTGTAGCATGGTTGAAGTAAATGCGCACAAAACGGCATGTTCGTATTCTAATAGAGGCAACCTATTTTTTATTTTTTCATTATATATTTTTGAATATTCTGATTCTATTGCTGATAATGTCTTCTCAATTCTATAATCCTTTTTACCTCCTGACACCATAATAGTATAAAGGTGTTTACTATATAAAATATTTTCGGGTTTTCTTTTGGTAGCTTTTTTAGTTTTTTTATCAAACAACCAAACATACCCTGGGTTACAAGGATCAATAAACGGTTTTTGATAACAGACTGGTACAAAATGTTGTCTTTTAGGGTCAGACATCTTTATGAAAAAATTACTATTTATATAAATTTTTGACTTCGGTAAATTTTCGGTATATACTATAAATATAACATGTGGATAAATAATGTCAAATAATATGCAAACTCTAACAAAAAGACAAAAACAAATTTTAGACTTTATCTCTAAGTATATTAAAAAGGGCGGTATATCCCCTACTTACGAAGAAATAAAAAAACGCTTTAGGCTTTCTGCGCTTTCTACTGTGCACCAACATGTTGAAGCGTTAATAAACAAAGAATATTTAATAAAAAACAATCACCTATCAAGAGGACTCGAATTAATAACAAAAGGAGAGGATATAATTAAAATCCCTTTACTTGGCACGATTGCAGCTGGTCAACCGATTGAGGCGATTGAAGAATACGAAACCATTACTGTACCAAGAAACTTACTATCTAAATCTGGGGAGCATTTTGCATTAAAAGTTAAAGGTAATAGCATGATACAGGAAGGCATTTTCGATGGAGACAATGTAGTTATTAGAAAACAAAACACCGCTGAAAATGGTGACACTGTCGTAGCTCTTATTAACGACAACGAAGTTACTCTAAAAAAAATATATAAAGTTATAGGCGGCTTTAAACTACAGCCCGCCAATCCGGCCATTCCCGCTTTGATAGTTAAGCAAATAATTGTACAGGGCAAGGTAATTTCTGTAATGAGAAATTACGAAGCTCGAAGAGGATTAGACCAATCATTAAATTTATTTGCTTTCAATGAAGAACTAAAACAATTGATAATAAAAGTACAAGCCGAGACAAAGGTTCAATTCAAACCAAATAAACAATTCGAAACATGGCAAAAAACAGAAAATAAGCCAGATCAAGATAAATTCTGCCTAGAGACTGGGTATACTTTTTTAAACGAAATAATTTTACTTTGGGTTTGTAAAGACAAGCAATTGTTAAATTTTGAAATTATAAAAGATGGACAACAACTGACATCTCTAAAAATTGAAGCACAAAAAATTTATTCTCACATTTTTTCCAATAACCTTTTTAATTGGTATAAACCTAATGACTTAATACTTCAGGAAATTACCAATAGTTTTAATAAATATGACTTTACGCGGATTGATCGCGATATACTTGGAAAATTATATGAACAGTTTATAACTCGAGAAGAAAGAAAAAGATTAGGACAATTTTACACCCCAGAACCAATAATCGATTATATTTTAGATCAAGTGGGATATGTAAATAACATCGAAAATAAAAAAATTATTGACATTTCCTGCGGATCCGGTGGTTTTACCACCCGTGCAGCTAATAGATTAATTAATCAACTAAAAAACAATAATAATAAAATATTAATTATTGAAAAAGTTATTAATAATATCTATGGCCTAGATATTAACCCATTCGCATGCTATTTAGCAGAAACTAATATACTCATCCAACTACTTGACCTAATTATTATAGCGAAGCAAGATAATCCAAAATATAAGGTGCCAAAGATAAATATATTTCAAACTAATACTATAGAAACCCCATCCCTATTAAGTGTTGAGGAACAAAAAATTAAGGATATAAAAAATAAGGCGGGAGAATTTAGCGACGGTTTCGACTTTGTAATTGGCAATCCGCCATATTTAGAGGCAAAAAAAATGGACAGAGAAACAAAAAAATTATGCACTAACACTTGTCCCACTATAGCCAACGGGGCTTTCGATTTATTTGTATGTTTTATTGACAAAGGATTGCGCTTATTAAAATATGATGGCAAATTTGGCTACATTATTCCTAATAAATTTTTAATAGCTAACTACGCCAAAAGAATGCGCGAGGAGTTATTAAATAAATACTCCGTAAAAGAAATAATTGATGTATCAGAATGTGAAGTTTTTGAAAATGTTTCTGTTTATCCAGTAATCTTGATTATAGATAATAAAAAACCAAGAAATAACAGCATAATTAAGACGGCTGAAAAAATTTCTAGCACCGCAGACCTAAAAAGTAAAAACTTTGATAATAGCATAATAAAACAAGAAGCATATAAAAGAGACGACTTTGTTTTCTTTATATTACCAAGTGATAAAAAACAAAATTCATTATTAGTAAAACTGCTAAGTAGTCGATATAAAACGCTAGATAATTATTTAACAATCAAATGGACAATATCATTCCACGCATCTGGGTTAAGAGAAAAGTTTTTATTCCCTAAAAATCCACAGTCTAAATATGCAAAAAAATTAATTGGTGGAAAATCTTTTGCCGGTAATGACGACATAAATAGATATAAACTAAAATGGGGTGGGTGGTGGATAGATTATAATGAGGATCTTGCCAAAAAACATAAAAATCAACTACCCCCGAAAAATCTATTTGAACAGGAAAAATTGATAATTTGTCAAAATGCCTTAAGGTTACGAGCAACATATGACGATAAAAATTTTTATTGTAAAGATACTTTTTTTGTAGCCAGTTTAAACGATAATCTAAAAAATGATTTTGACCTAAAATTTTTTCTCGCACTTTTGAATTCAAAATTACTTCACTACTATTACGGAAATATATATAAAGGCACCCATGTCGCCGGCGGATATCTGCATTATTTAATCGGGTATCTCTATAGTTTACCTATAGCGGAACCGACAAAAAAACAACAATCGGATATTGTTGTCTTGGTCGAAAAAATATTAAAATCAACTAATGAAAAAGAGTTTGGAGAAATTGATAAAGATATAGATGACAAAATTTATAAGCTTTATAATATTAACGAAGAGGAAATTAAAATAGTAAATTCTTTTATTTAATACCTAATATAAAACTTTCAATATACTCTTTAAACCTAATCAAATTTTCTTTAACCGGCATATTTTCTTTATCCTTTCTTTTGCCGTCCCTAATTACAAATATCTTATCTATCTGATGTTTTAAATCAGACTTATCAAGAAACTGTGCCCAACCTTCAGTCAATTCTAGTACCTCCGAAAAAACACAAAATTTAATACCTTTTAGTAAATTTATTGATTCCGAAACATCGTCTTTTATAACTCTTGATTCACCTATTAACTCTTTCATTCTTATCATATCAATATATTCTTTGCACTCAATTATCATTAACGGTTTATTGTCTAATTTTCTAAAGATAACGCAGTCGCCACCAATAGTTAAAATTTTATTTTTGCCGTTAAATTTTATAACCCGAGCGGTCAACCCGCTTTTTTCATTTGCGGTAATTTTTTTACAGTAGAATTTATTTTCAAGATTTTGTTCTTTAATAATTTGATTAATTAAAATGCCAACAAAAAATTCGTCCTTAAATCCGATTAATGATGATATCTGCCGTTCTTCAAGTTTATACTTTTGGGCTAAATTATAAAAATTGTTATAATTCAAAATACAAAAAATTTCTATAGTATTAGAACTGTTCTTGCCAACCAAACTATTAGCGAGATACTTGTCAAATATATCCTTTGCACTCACCTTTATTATTTTCTTTTTTCTCGACATATTACTTTACGAAATAATTAATATTCTTCTTATATAAATTAGCAAATTTTTGTAATTGAATAACATCAATTTTGCGCTGTCCGGATTCAATTTTCGACAAGTAAGATTGTGATTTGCCCAGCTTTTTTACTACTTCAACCTGATCAAGGCCCGCTTCATGGCGGGCTTTAATTAATTTCTCAACTATAATTTTATGCTCCTCGGAATATAAACTGCTGCTCATATATTGCTATTGATATATTTATATGATATATTACAAAATGTAATATGACAAAATGGAATACAAAAAAGAAAAGTTTGCTTTTGGCTTAAAATAAAGTTCGAGCCGATATTTTTTACAGGTTCTTTGGCAGTTTTTTAAAGTCGAGCTTTGCCCGCGAATGAATTTTGGCTTTTAAAAGCGGGGGCTGGGGGCGCTTTTTAAAGCTTTTTATAAAATAGTTTCAAACCTTTTCTTGAATTCAATTCGAGCTTCGGCGTAAAATCGGAGCCATGTCGCATACGCCTGCCTTCGGCAGGCAAGCGCCCACTCAAATTCAGCTAAAAATTCAAACTTTCCGCCTTGCCCGAGCGGAAGCGAGGAAAGCCAAAAGCAAACTTTTCTTTTTTCTTTTTATGTAAATACTG
>JAZDNE010000044.1:0-5413 GCA_043800235.1 bacterium
TGGGGGGAGTGGATGAATAGCAATAAAATAAAAAAACAAATATGCAAATAATTTGCAACAACAATATGTATCTATTTATCAATACTTGCATTGAAAATAAAATAGTTTTGGCATTTAAGGAAAAAAATGTTATAATTAAAAAAGAATTTTTGGTTAAAAATCGCCAAGCGGAAAAAATAATCGGAATTTTGGATAAATTCTTAAAAACTAACAAAATTTCATTGAAAAAAATATCCGCGATTATTGGAGTTACCGGACCGGGGAAATTCACAGTGACGCGATTGGGCGTAAGTATTGCGAATGCGCTATCCTATTCTCTCGCCGTACCGCCGGCAGGATTAAGATTAGACGAATTCGGAAGTATTGCAGAAGCATTCGCGATCGGCGAGAGAAAATTAAAAGAGAATAAAAAAAGCGGACAGCTATGTCCGTTTTATGACAAAGAACCGAATATAACCTAAAAAAAGCAATGAAACAAAAAAATAAAAAAACAATTTTTAATTATTTAATTTCTAATATTCGTTTAACAAATAATTTACGAATTAAATTATTTTTTATTTTTTTAATATTTTTATTTTTAATTATTACACCAGCATATGCTTTAATCCCTAATGACGCGGGGTATTCATTCCAATGGTATTTAGAAAAAATTAGCGCGCCGCAAGCATGGGACATAACAACAGGAAACGGCGATACGGTAATAGCTTTCATAGATTCTGGAATAGATATAACTCATCCTGATTTGAAAAAAAATATTTGGATCAATATGGATGAAATCGGTGGAGATAATATAGATAATGATCGCAATGGTTATATAGATGACATTCATGGATGGAATTTTGTAGAATCAAATAATGATGTAGCGCCTGTGTTTGAAAAAAAGTGCATAGACGCAAATGGCGCGATTTTAGAAGACTGCAAATTAGGAATAAATCATGGCACTATTATAGCAGGCATTGCCGGCGCTATAGGAAATAATAAAAAGGGCATTGCAGGTATAATATGGGATCAAAAAATTATGGCTTTAAAAGCGCTTGACGGCAAAGGATACGGACAAGTCAACGCTGTAGTTAAAGCCGTTAATTATGCTGTCGAGAATGGCGCTGATATTATAAATTTAAGTTTAGTCGGCGAATCTTATTCTGAAGATCTTAAAAATGCTTTAGAAAATGCTTATGAAAAAGGTGTAATGATAATAGCCGCGGCAGGCAATAAAGAAGGAGGTGGGACAGATATGGATAAATACCCAAGATACCCTGTTTGTTATAAAGGGAAAAATGGTGAAAATATTATTTTAGGCGTGGCGGGTACGGATAAAAATGACAACTTGGCGGATTTTTCAAATTTTGGCAAAAATTGTATTGATATAATAGCTCCAGCTACAGAATTTTACAGCACCTCGGTTTATAATCCAAAATATGAAGGATTCGAAAGTTATTATAGCGGACTCTGGTCAGGCACATCGCTCGCGACTCCAATTATTTCAGGATTAGCCGCATTAATAAAATCAGCGCGTCCCGCTCTTAGCAATGATAAGATTTATGATCTTATTATTACTAATTCTGATAATTTGAATTCTCCTTATGTAAATGCGGGAAGAGTAAATTTTTTAAAAACTCTTCAATTTGATTTTACAGGAGATAAACATGGCGAGACTTATATTATTGCTTCTCCGCAAACTGGAAAAGAATCTGCGATTCGTCAATTTAGAAACGATGGCATATATTTAAGAAGTTTTTTAGCCTATGAAGAAACATATTTAGGAGGGATATCAATAGCCAGCGGAGATGTTTATGGCAATGGGAAAAAAAATATTTTGGTCGCAAAATCTTATGGCGATACGCCTGAAATTAGAATTTTTGATTATAGCGGAAATTTAAAATTAAAATTTTTAGCCTATTCCGAAAATTTTAAAGGAGGCGTTAATATATGCGCCGGCGATATTGATGGCGACGGGATAGATGAAATTATAACAGGGGCTGGGTTTAGCGGAGGACCGCATATTCGAATATTCGATTCGAATGGAAATATAAAATCACAGTTTTTTGCTTACGCGGAAAATTTCAAGGGCGGAGTTAAAGTCGCAAGCGGCGATATTGATGGCGATGGAATAGATGAAATTATTAGCGGCGCGGGGAAGGGAGGAAGATCTCATATACGAATATTTAATATGACAGGAAAAATTAAAGCTCAATTTTTCGCTTATAATCAAGATTTTTATGGGGGAATTAATGTATCTTGCGGCGATATTGATAATAACGGGGTTGATGATATTATTGTCGCGCCATTATCCGAAGGGAATTCGCATATTAGGATTTTTGATGCGGCAGGTATTGTGAAAGGAGAGTTTTTTTCATTCGAAGAAAATTTTTATGGCGGAGTAAATATCAATGTGAGCGATATTAATAATGATGGGAAAGCTGAAATTATCGCGGGAAAAGGCGCTGGCGGTAATTCAGAAATTAAAATATTTGACGCGAAAGGAATTGAAAAATTAGGATTTTTTCCTTTCGATAAATTTAAAGGCGGAGTAAACATAGGAACGATTGATATAAATTAAAATATATGTCATATAAAAAAAAGGATATAAAATTAATTTATGCGGTATCAATGTTAGTTGGAACTATCGTCGGCGTCGGAATGTTTGGATTGCCTTATGTTGCGGCTCAAGTAGGATTTTGGCCGATGCTAATATATTTATGCGGCGGATCTGTTATTGTGATAACCATGAATTTAATTTATGGGACAATAATTATAGGAAGCGATGGCAAAAAAAGATTTCCAGGATATGTGAAAGACTATTTTGGGAAAAAATGGGGAATAATAATTCTTATAAATTCTCTTTTAGGATTTTATGGTTCTCAGCTTGCTTATTTGATTATAGGCGGAAAGTTTCTTCAAGGTTTAATTTCTCCAATTTTTCCCATATCCCCATTTGCGGCAACAATATTTTTTTTTATAATAGGCTCTTTTTTGGTTTACAAAGGCATTAAATCGGTTTCAAAATCAGAGTTCTTTATGCTGACATTTTTAATTTTAATGATTCTTATATTCTTTTTCGTTTGCTTTGGCAAAATAAAAATAACCAATTTTTCCGGGTATAATATGGATAAAATATTTTTGCCGTATGGCATAGTTTTCTTTTCTTTAATGGGAGCTTCAGCTCTTCCTGAAATAAAAGAAATTTTTTTAAAAGGCTATAAAAAAGAAAATTATTCTAAAGAAGGAAAAGCAAGTTTTAAAAAAACTATTATATATTCAGTTATTATTTCATTGGTTATTTATATAATTTTCATAGCAGGAGTTTTAGGCGTTAGCGGGAAAAACACATCTATCGAGGCTTTTTCAGGATTAAAATCAATATTATCAAATAAAATAATTTATCTTGGATATATTTTCGGTTTTTTGGCTGTATTTACCTCGTTTTTAAGTATTGGATTAACTATAGAAAAAACATTTACTTATGATTGCGGTTTAAAACATAAAAAAGCTTTTATTTTAGCATCTATAATCCCTTTTATTTTATTTTTAGCGGGTTTTAATAATTTTTTAAATATAATAGGCTTTGTAGGAACTATAACATTCGGCATTGACGGCTGTTTTCTTTTTATTTTATATTTTAAAATAAAAAAACTCGGCAAAATCGATGAGCCGATTGTCAATGATTTTACAAGTTATGCGGTAATTGTGATGTTATTAGCAGGAATCATATTATCGCTGAAAATTTAAAATTTCATAAATATGAAAAATACAGCAATTATTTCATTGGGGGGGTCGGTTATTGTGCCTGATAAAATAAATGTTGATTTTTTAAAAAGTTTTAAAAATTTAATTTCTCATAAAATTAATAAAGGTAAAAGATTTTTTATTATTACCGGGGGAGGGAATACATGCAGGCTTTATATAAAAGGGGCGAAAGAAATTTCAGGAATATCAAGAGATGATTTAGACTGGCTGGGAATACACAGCACAGTTTTAAACGCGCATCTTCTTAGAACAATTTTTCGAAAAGACGCATACAAAAGAATAATAAACGACCCAAGAGATATGAAAGATAAATTTAAAGAGAAAATTATTATCGCTTCAGGATGGTCGCCTGGGTGGTCGACAGATTATATTGCCGCAAAAATAGCGGAAAAATATGGTATAAAAAAAATAATAAATATCTCAAATATAAATTATGTTTATGATAAAGATCCAAAAAAATTTAAAAACGCGCGCCCATTGGATAAAATATGTTGGAAAAATTTCAGAAAAATAGTCGGCAATAAATGGGATCCAGGATTAAATATGCCTTTTGATCCAATAGCAAGCAAGCTTGCTCAAAAAAATCAGATGAAAATTAATATAATTAATGGAAAAAATATTGAAAATTTAGAAAAATGCATTGATGACAAACCTTTTAAGGGAACTATTATATATTAAAAATATATTTTTTATTTTAATAATAATTTCTAATAAGTCCGCATTTTAAAAATGCGGACTTATTTTTTCCCTTAATTTAAAGAAAATTTAACCTATTGATTTTTTTTTTGTTCTCTTGTATAAGATGCGAGATGGATATAATATAAATTAATTTATTCTTTATTAAAATAATCTGGCATAAAAAAATCCCGGGAAAAATTGTCAGACTTTTTTAAAAAAGTTTAATTACTCTGCGCATAAGTAAAATTTGCTAAGTTAAGTTCAAAAAAATAGAACATAAGTTAGATTTGCGGAAAATTTAATACCGCATAAAATTTATTTATGCTTTGAGATATATTTATGAAAGAAAAAATAAAAATTTCTTTTTTCAAAATTGTTGCAATCATAAGCGTTTTAGCTATATTGGTACCAGCTACTTCTTACGCGTCTTATACGCTTACTTTAGAAGTGCCTTCTGAAACAGTCGAAAATTTTATTAACAAAGCTATTGGCTATTTAACAAATTTTTCATTGCAGAAGGCTTTTTCATCCGCGGTTGATAAATTTGAACTTAAATGCGATGAATGCAACAAAAAAATTGATACAAAAGTCGAAAACGCAAAGACTCTATTTAATAGCAGAGTTGAAGAAATCCAGACTAATTTTGAAAATAGAAAACAAAATATCAAAAATAAATATACTAAATAACTGAATTGATAAAAAGTTTTTACTAAACTATAAAAGAGCTATCTTTATATTATAAAGGTAGCTCTTTAAAATTAGAATTATGGGGCTGTCGCAGAATGCCGATTTTTTGTCATTCTGAGCCCTAAGGCGAAGAATCCCGAAGTTAATTTCGCTTAACGGGACTGTCGCCGAATGCTCCTTTAGTCATAAATTTCCAGATTTCGAGGCATAATTTTTCAAACAAATTTTGCGGTTTAGCCTAAGCTAAGCCAAAGAATTTTTTGGAAAATTTGACCGAAATATGGGAATTTAGGACAAAGAG
>JAZDNE010000086.1:0-12015 GCA_043800235.1 bacterium
ATTAGCTGAAAATCCACATTACTACGGTTCACTCCTGGATTCCGCATAGCGCTTTGCGCTTGCGGAATGACACAGCTATCCAAAATATTCAAATTCACTATAAGTTAAATTATCATTATTTAAACGGCGCTATCTATAAAATAGGGGTCATACGCAAATTAACCAATTCCAGCTCTATGAAATATTATTATTTTACTATTGGCTAATTTGCGTATAACCCATTTAACCGGTTTTTTTACTTCATTATGTGGAGTGTGATGTCTATATTTCTATTATCCCTTTATTTCCATATTCTCACTGTCTAAAATACTAAATAAAAATTTATCTTTTATCCCCCATCGGTATTTATACTCGTCATCCGTTAATAAAGAATAATTAATATCTTTATTTATAAAATTGCCGAATTCATGGATAAGAATTTTTAAATTTTCTTTATTCTTAATTTCGCCAATGATTAAAATATCCACAGGCGAATTTTTTGCCCCTGTAAATATGCCTGTAAGCAATAAAGTTTTAATTTGTCCCATCGCGCCAAGTTTTTCTATAAGTTTGTTTTCCAAAAGAAGTTTTGATTTTATAATTAAAGTCTCAATTTCGCCATAAAGAACAAAATCTTTGTTCAGCTTATAATATCTTCTTTTAATGGGTAAATTAAAATTCTTATTTTTATCTTCATCTGATGATCTATAATTTTTATCTTCAGTTAAAATGCCAAATTTAACTAAATTTTCAAGTTCTCTGCGAATAGAATTAAGTTGCATTTTTGTTAAGCTCGCCAATTCTCTTACATAAAAACTCCTCTTTTTATTATTAAAAAAGAAATTTAATAATTCATATCTAGTTTTTGAACCAAAAAATTGTTCAAGCATATCTGTTTAAAAAAATAATAAAACAAAAAAGTAAAAAAATATAAAACCATTATTTGCTTGTTTTATTGATTTTATGATATAATTTCAGTATAATATAAATATTGAAGAAAGTCAAAAATAATCAATTTTTCAATTATGAATATAAATATATATAAACTGCTTTTAAAAATATCGTCCCGAAGACATCAGCAGGAAAAAAATAAACTCGCGAGAGTTATTTTGAGCAGGGATTTTTATAACCAGGAATCAAAAATGCCGGAATTATTCGCATTAGCTGAAATTAGCGGTTCTTATGATAATAATATAAATATAGTTTCTCTTTTGGACAGAATAGAGCTTAAAATAATTGAGAGGATACAAAAAATTTATAACTCTATCAGTTCCCGAAAATCTTTCCAAACGGATAATCTTAGCGAACACTTGCTTGAGCTTATTCTAAAATCGTTAAATGGCGAAATAGTTCTTTGTTTCGAAGAAAGCGGTCTCTCGCATCTGAAAGAATATTTGAATATATTTATAGGAGTTTTAGAACCAGCGCTTATAAAAAATGAAAAAAAATATTATTTTCATTTTTCGCATTGCAATAAAATAGACGCTTTTTTAATTTTTCCTCAGCAAAATAGTTATAAAATAATGAATATTTTAGAAGAGGGAGATAAAAAAAACAATGAAGATAATAATAAAATTTTCACAAATATAACAAGCGGGCAGTTGGATGAAGATAGTTTTTTAATTGTTTGCAATGAAAATTTAATAGATTATGTAATAATTGACAAACTAAAACAGATAATCATTTCTATGGAAGAAAAAGAAGCTTTAAAATATTTAAAAAATATTCTTTTAGAATTAGACGCGGAATTAGAATTTGCCTCGATTTTTATTTCGTTATTAAAAGATGAAGCAAAAGATATATTCATATCCCCCGAAAATTCCATCGAGAAACTTATGTTAACTGAAAAAAATACTGAGAAGTTTCTCACGCCTTCGATATTGCCTGATTTTAAGAAAAATTTTATAAATTTAGGGTATTATATTAAAAAAATAGTTAAAAAAATATATAGGCGATTTCTTCAATTTCGAGGAAAAATTTTAAAACTGCGCGTTAGCGGAGAGAGCGCTGGCAAAAATATAACCGCATATAAAAATAAAACAGCAAAAGCAATTCCTAATTTTATTGAAAATTTAAAAAAACATACGGCAAAAATTATAAATCTTTCAATGAAATTTATAAGTTTTTTTGTTGATGGAGTCCGTAAAATAGCGATTAAACTTATAAACTATCTAAAAAAATTAAACAAAATCCCTTTATTCCAAAAAGTAATATTTATAAGTCTTATTCTCGCAGTCGCGTTTTTTTGGCAATGCACTATATGGTTAAAAAATGAACGAATAAAAAAGCAAAACACCATTATATATAATGAAGCTTTAATAGAACTTGAGCAAAAATTTGATTCTTTAGAAGCAAGCTTAATTTACAAAAATTATGAAAAATCATCAGACACGCTCGATGAAATAGATAAAATAATGGAAGTAACGCTTGCTAAAAATATAGAAGAATATAGCGATAAATATAAAGAACTCAATAACCGAGTTTTAGATTATAAAAAAGAAATAAATAAAATTATAAATATTGATAATATTCAAACATTAAACAATCAATTAGACGCAAATTCCACCATTAGCAATATAGTGATTCAGGATAAACTGTTAGTAATTTTAGACGCTTTAAATAATAAATTATTTGAATTAAACTTATTTGATAATTCCATAATTTCATGGAATTCGGAGAAAAAATTAAATACTTTAACATATTATTCTGAATCAAAGGATGGCATAACGGCTTATGACAAAGAAGAAAATAAAGTATATGAATTTAAAAATAAAAAATCAGGCGCAATAAAAACACTTCTTAGCGGAGCAATAGCTGATGTAAAAAAATACGCTGACAGCGTTTATGTTATAGATACACAAAATAATCAAATTTATACTTATAGATACGCAAAAAGAGAGGAATGGATCAAAGATAGTTCCATTGATGCAAAAAATATGATTAGCATGGCGATAGACGGCAATATTTTCGCGCTTAAAAATAATGGGGAAATTTTAAAATATTTTAGAGGAAAAAAAGAAAATTTTTCTTTGCAAGATATAGATCCACCGCTTAAAAATTCTAAAAAAATATTTACTGATGCCGATACGAAAAAATTATACTTAATGGACGCTGAAAATAGACGCATTATAGTTTTTGAAAAAGAGTGCAAAGATTCTAAATGTTCGTTAATTGCGCAATATACTTCTGATAAATTTACTGATTTGAAAGATTTTGCGGTGGATGAAAGGAATATGGCTATCTATGTTTTAAATGGGAATGAGATATTTAAGTTTGATATAAAAAATTAAATCGCAATTATTTTTTTCCTGAAACTTTTCGCAGTTTATTTATAATGTCGGTTAATTTATCTATAAAATAATCAACTTCTTTTTCAGTATTGTTTTTTCCCAATGTTATCCTAATGCTTCCTTCTACTAATCTTGGCGACACCCCCATCGCGGTTAATACATGGGACGGATTATGCGAGCCACTCGCGCAAGCCGATCCAGTTGATACGGCAATGCCGGCCATATCAAGCATTATCATTAAGGATTCTCCGTCAACTCCTTTAAAACTTATATTTATATTCGACGGAATTCGATTTTCCATACTGCCATTTATATAAACATCCGGCAGTTTTTTTGTTATTTGTTTAATTATTTTATCTCGCAGTTTAGATATTTTTTTATGGCTTTTGGTTTTTGAAATAATTTCTATCGCTTTTCCTAAACCAGCAATTCCATGAATGTTATAAGTTCCGGACCGTACGCCATTTTCCTGATGTCCGCCGTACATAATCGGTTCCAAATAAATTCCGTTTTTAATATATAAAGCGCCTATCCCTTTAGGACCGTATATTTTATGCCCTGACAGGCTAAGCATATCGACATGAAGATGTTTAGTGTCGCAGTTGCAGTAATTTACGGCCTGAGTCGCGTCAGTATGAAATATTATCTTTGAACCTGTAGAGACGATGCAGTGCCTCGTCTTTACAATCTTTTTATTATGTTTTTCAATCATTTTACCTATTTCCCGAATAGGCTGGATTACTCCGGTTTCATTATTAACATACATAATACTTACCAATACTGTAGTTTCTTTTATGGCGTTTTTAATTTCTTCAACATTAACTAATCCATCCCTATTTACTCCGACATAAGTAACTTCAACTCCTTCCCTTTCTAACGCTTGACATGGAGCAAAAATTGCTGGATGCTCTATTTGCGAAGTTATAATGTGGGGGGGTAAGCTCCTTGACAAGGAGTGGTTAATGGCGGTGGCGTTAAACACAGCCCGCGCATACCCCATTATCGCCAAATTATTGCTTTCAGTTGCTCCGCTTGTAAAAATAACTTCTTCCATCGAACAATTCAAAAATTCGGCAATTTGTTTTTTTGCTTTATTTACTCCTTTCATCGCGTCTTGTCCGAAACTGTGTTGAGATGAGGCATTGCCATATTTTTCACTCATATACGGCAACATTGCTTTCAATACTCTCGGATCAACAGGAGTTGTCGCGGCGTGATCAAGATATATTCTTTTTTTGTCAGTTATATTAGTCATCTAAAAGTTATAAGTATTATCCGATCTTCTTTCGATAGCCAAAATATAGATTTCGTTATTGTCGTCAATTCTATATAAAATTCTTATCTTCCCTTTCCTTATTCTAAAAATATCATCGCGTCCTTTTAATTTTTTTAAATCTAATCCGCTGAAAGCGCCATTTTTTATTAGAATCAGCAATCTGTTAATTTTGTCCTGCTCTTCTTCGCTAAATCTTTTTAGCGCTTTTGAAATTTTATCCATAAAAATATTTATAGCCGAGACAAAATCTCATCAATATTTACTCCGCCTTTCTGCACTTTTGTAAAGTCAACGACTTCCTCCCATAATTCATCCGTTGCAGGAGAAATCTTAAAAAGAGGACTTGATCTTCTAAAAATAATAAAAGATTGCCCATGACGCACTTTCTCCGCATATTTATCCATATTTTGTCTTAATTCTTTCAATCCTATTATGTTTTTCATATAATTTAAGTTTAACTTAAGATTATCTTTAATAATATCCTGCTAATAAAAAATTGTCAAATTTTATGCTCGCATATTGGCTTATAGTCGCACCATTCGCATTGCCATCCCGGGGTTGCGGAAAAATCGCTGCATTTAATTTTTTCTATTTTTTCTATAATTTTTCCTTTTAATTTAATTAAATCATCATCAGATCCGATAAATGAAACTGGCTTATTGTCTTCAATATAATAAAAAGTAAGCTTTTTGCATTTTGCTCCGAAACACTGCTCCGCGACAAGTTGGTAAATCAATAACTGTTCCTTATTCTCAAATCCCATTTTTTTCTCATCTTTTGCTACGCCCGTTTTATAATCTACTATTTCTAAAACATTTTGTCCATCCTCCGAGCTTAACAAATCAACTCTATCAATCATTCCTTTGAGCGTATAATCCCCCACTCTCAAATTAAATCCTTGCTCCAAATATAAGACATTCGGCCAATTGCTTTTATGTATTTCATAAAATTTTTTCAACGCCTGCCTGCCTGCCTTTTTCTTCTCTTCTCTTTGCTTATCATCCTTATACCATTCGTCAATCCAACATTCTTCGTATATTTTTAATAAATCTTTTTCTGTCGGAGCATTTTTGTCTTTGTCCGCCTTTATTTCATTAAACAATCCAGTCTGCTCTATTGTTTGCCTCTCTTTCATCAAGGAAAAAAATCTTTGCAAAGCGCTATGCATAGTTTTGCCAAAACTGAATGTGTTTTTGCATTGGGTCGGCAGTTTTAAAATATGCGCGAATTTATATTGCAAAGGACATTTTTCAAAAGCAGCCAGTTGCGTATAGCTGAATTTAGAAGGAATTGGATATGCAACGGACATTTTTTGTGTAGCAGGCGGAGCAGAACTTTGGTTAAATGAGATAATTCCAGTATTAATATCCCTCTTGCCACCTTCAATGAGGGAGTTATTTCCTCCATACCCTATCTCCGTCAAGAATCGAGAAATCTTTTTTTTCCTCACGCCCCCATAATCATCGGCAGATGTAAAAAATAGTCCTTCTTTCGCGCGGGTCATAGCAACATAAAAAAGTCTTCGCTCTTCCTCAAGATGGATATCCCCTTCCGTCAATATTTCTTTAACTAACGGCTCAGGAATTTCGATTGGGTCTTTGCGTTCTATTGTTGGGAATTTTTTATCGACTAAATTAACTATAAAAACATACGGGAATTCCAATCCTTTCGCGCTATGGATTGTCATTATTTTTACCATATCAGGTCCTTCATCAGGATCAAAGCATAAAGAGCCTTCGTCTCCAGCGTCTATTTCCATTTCCATTCTTTCCATAAAAATGCCTAATTTTGGATCATTTTCTGATTCTTCAAATTCTTTTATTTTTTTATAAAACTGCGAAATATATTTTAATGCTTTAATGTTTTCTTTAGTCTCATTTTTTACTAAATACTTTAAATATCCAGAATCATTTAAAAAAGCTGTTAACACATGGCTTGTGGCTTTTTCTTTTGCGAGTTTCGAATGCTTTTCAATTAAAGAAATTATTTTTTCTAAATTCTCAGTCGTAGAGACGCGATTAATCGCGTCTCTACCAAAGATAATATCCTTCATCGTCAGGTATAAAGATTTCCCATTCCGCCTTGAGGCATGAATTAATTTAGAAAAATCATCATATGAAATACGCCACATTGGAATATTTAATATTCTGTAAAGCGCGGCTGACTCGTGATAGTTATCTAAAAGTTTTAAATATGCATTTATATCTAATATAATCGGTTTATTATATAACCCGCGCAAAGAATAAAATTGATAAGGAATTCCGGCAATTTCTAATCCATTTATAAAAGGTTTTGCCGTATCATTCGCGCGGACAAGTATAGCAAAATCAGACCATCCTATTTGTTCCCGTTGTTTTGTTGTTTTATTGTTTTGTTGTTTTATTGAAATAATTTTTTTTACCACCGCATCAACCTCATCATCCAAACTCTCGCAATGCAAATGCTCGATTATCGCATTGCCATGCGTATTCGATTTTAATCTTTTGTTAATTTTTTTATAATATTCAATATTTATTCCCTTCTCTTTCGCGCGTTTTTTTATGATGTCATCCTTGTTAAGCTCATATTCTAACCGATTCGGATTATTTTGCTGTATAAATTTATAAGAAAAATCTAAAATATCCTGACGCGACCTATAATTTTGTGTTAAAACAATTTCTTCGCATTCAGGATAATCTTTAGCGAATTTTAATACATTATTAACCGAACTGCCTCTGAAGAGGTAGATTGATTGATCGTCATCCGCAACGCAGGTAATATTATTGCGAGGCGAGGCTAAAAGTTTTATTAGTTCATATTGCGCCCAATTCGTATCTTGAAACTCATCAACAAGAATGTATTTAAACTTGTCGCGCAAAATTTTTAAAACATTTGGTCGCTCTTTGAACAATTTTAGTGTACAGTTAATCAAATCGCCAAAATCAAGCGCGTCATTTTCAAGGAGTATTTGCTGGTAAACATGATAAGCATCAGCAACCTCTTCTAGTTTTTTGCGCTCCAGTCCGTCTATCGATACGGCGGCTCCATTGGTACAGTGCGGGACAATGTCCTCGTCTTTGATTTTTAACTTTAAACCCCTCAACTCTGCTCGGGGCAGGCTTTGAACTTTGAACCCCTCGACTCTGCTCGGGGCAGGCTTTGAACTTCTATTCGCTCCGCTCTCCGCGTTATCTTGATTCAGCCGTAACGATTCCGCATACTCCAAATATTCTTCAGGCGATATCCCCTCGTCTTTGCATCTTGAAAAATGCTTTATCAAAGCGTGTATAAATTTTGTGGGATTGCCGAAAGGACGGTAATAGTCAAGATTAAACCTATCTAAATTTTTTTTAACTAACATCCATTGTTCTGTAGTATTTAATAATTTATAGTTATTCGGGAGTCCGATGTCTAAAGCGTAATCGCGTAAAATTCTATCGCAAAACGAGTGGAAAGTCGAAATCCACAAATCAAAATATCCGTACGGCAATAACCGGTCAACCCTCTCTTCCATCTCTCCGGCGGCCTTGTCCGTGAATGTTAAAGCCAAAATTTCATCAGACTTTGCTTTCCCCTGCTCTATCAGCCACGCAATCCTTTTCGTAATAACCGTAGTCTTTCCTGTCCCGGCGCCCGCCACAATCAAAACTGGTCCGTTTTCATGCGTTACGGCCTTTGTTTGTTCTGGATTGAGGTTGTCGAGAATATTCGCCATAATTAGCGTATAACAATATTTACTAATCTCCCCTTCACAAATATCACTTTAATAACCTCTTTTCCTTTTATCCACTCTGCCACCTTTTCGCTCTCCAACGCTTGTTTTTTAGCATATTCTTCGGATATATTGGCGTCCGTCGTAAATTTATCCCTGACTTTGCCGTTTACTTGGACGACAAGCTCAATCTCTTCGTCTTTTGCTAAGTTAGGATCGTATGATGGCCATAGTTGGGTAAAAATTGATTCTAAATTTTTGATTTTTGATTTTTGATTTTTGATTTTATTCCAGATTTCCTCGCACATATGCGGCGCGAACGGCGATAATATGAGAATAAATAATTTATAACCGTCTAACGCGATTTCAGGCGCTTTTTCCATCTCGTTTGCCAAAATCATCATCGCGCTAATCGCGGTATTGAATTTAAAATTTTCAATATCTTCTGTTACTTTTTTGACTGTTTTATGAAGCAAGCGATTGATCGCCATGTCGGGTTTAAAAACCCGACCTAACTTTTTTTGCAATCCCCAAACCTTATCCAAAAACTTCTTAACGCCTTTTAACCCGTCAGTGCTCCATGGTATCGCCTCTCCATAGGGTCCCATAAACATCTCATAAGTTCTTAATGTATCGGCGCCGAATTCACGGATAACATCATCGGGATTTATCACATTTCCTAAAGATTTGCTCATTTTTTTCCCGTCTTCGGCTAAAACCATGCCATGGGATACTCTTTTGGCGTATGGCTCCGAGAATGGAACAACTCCTATATCATATAAAAATTTATTCCAAAATCTTGAATACAGCAAATGCAAAGTTGTATGTTCCATTCCGCCGTTGTACAAATCAACTGGCATCCAATATTTTAATTTTTCTTGATCCGCCAATGCATTCTCATTTTTCGGATCGATATATCTTAAGAAATACCAACTCGAACCTGCCCAATTAGGCATCGTATCGGTTTCTCTTTTAGCCACCCCCCCGCATTTTGGACATGTCGTATTAACCCATTCGGTAATATTCGCCAAAGGGGATTCGCCGGTATCAGTCGGTTCATATTTTTCAACATCAGGGAGAGTTAAAGGCAGTTGGTCTTCCGGCAATGCTACTGTTCCGCAGTGTTCACAATGCACTAATGGAATCGGTTCTCCCCAATAATGCTGGCGCGAAAAAACCCAATCGCGAAGATGATAGCGCATAGTCCTTTTTCCCCATCCTTTCTCTTCTAAATAATCCATTATTTTTTTTGTCGCTTCATGAATTTCCAAACCGTCCAAAAATTTTGAATTAACCATACTCCCCTCTTCTTCCTGAACCTGTTCTTTATTCATTATATCCGATTTATCTCCGTCTTTGCCGACAACAACTCTTATAATGGGAATATTAAATTCTTTCGCAAATTCAAAATCGCGGATATCATGCCCCGGAACTCCGACAACTGCGCCTGTGCCGACTGTGGTAAGCGCAAAATCGCTTACCCAAATAGGGAGCTTCTTATTGTTAAGCCTGTTTAGGCAATATAATCCTGTAAACACGCCCGTTTTTTTCCGCCCTTCCGAGATTCTTTCCAGCTCGCTCTTTTTTAAGGAATTTTCAATATATTTATCTACTTCTTCGCGATACTCTTTCAGAATAATCCCTTTTTCTTTTGTCAAGAGATTATGTTCTGGAGCAATCACGACAAATGTCGCTCCGAAATTAGTATCCGGTCTTGTTGTGGAAACTATAATCTTTTCCTCTATCCCTTCAATCGGATAATCAATATCTATCCATTCCTTTCTCCCGATCCAATTTATTTGCTGCGTTTTTATTTTTTCTAAATAATCCACTCTTTCTAAATCATCGATTAGACGATCCGCGTATTTAGTAATCGCGAGCATCCATTGCTCTTTTTCTCTTTTTTCGGTTTGCGCTCCGCATCTTTCGCATTTTCCGTCGACAACTTCCTCATTCGCAAGCCCAATTTTACATGAGGGACACCAATTTATTGGAATTTTTGACTTATATGCTAATCCATTTTCAAAAAGTTTTAAAAATATCCATTGCGTCCATTTGTAATAATTTGGATCAGTAGTGTCAATCTCCCGATCCCAATCAAAAGAAATCCCCAGAGATTTAATTTGTCTGGTAAATACGCGAATATTTTGTTCAGTTGCGATTCTTGGATGAATTTTATTTTTTATCGCGTAATTTTCCGTTGGCAATCCGAACGCGTCCCAGCCAATAGGATAAAGCGCATTATATCCTTCCATTCTTAATTTTCGTGAAATTACATCTAGCGCAGTATAACTTCGCACATGTCCGACATGAAGCCCGGCGCCGGATGGATATGGAAATTCAATCAAAATATATTTTTTTTCTTTTTCGGAAAAATCTTCCGCTTTATACAACCCTTCTTTCTCCCATTTCTTTTGCCATTTTTTTTCTATTATTTTTGGATCGTAATTTTTCATAAAGTCTTATATAATTCGAATCTACAAATGCGCTGTTTTTGTTTTATTTTCTTTTGTTGTATCCATTAATTTAGAAATAAGCAAGCTGTTTTCGCCATTTACTCGATTTACGATATAGTCCATAAAAAATTTACTATTCTCTTGGATATCTGGCTCTTGATAAATTTTTTGAATTTCTTCCTGAATTTCTTCCATATCTTTTCCTTCTTCTTTCATTTTTTTCAGAACAGTGAATTTTTTTGACTCTTTATCGCATTGCAATTTGTAACTTTTAAAATAATCCATAAATTTTTCCACTTCTTCCAAGAAATTTATTTTTTCTTTCATCTGCAAAAATTCTTGGAATTTTTTGAACGCTTCCTTATCCGCATTTTTCAAAAATTTTGGTTCAACAACTAAAAATTCTTGAATATGGCTTGGGATATTGTTATCGTTGTTTTTTAATTGCCGCGCTTCCGCAAGTTCGAATTGCTGTAATTTTTTTATTTCCTCAATAAGCGCTAATTCTCTTTCATTTTTTTCCGCATTAGCATAAGGTTGTATTTCTAAATTTTCCATATTTTTTAATGAATTTTAAATCTAAAATCAAAAATCAGAATATGCCTTTTATCGCCCGTATCGCCGCAGGAATAAGCGGCAAAAGTATGCGGGCAACTCTCACAAGGACTGGCGCGACTTTAGAAACCGCAAGCGATCCGTCAAGCCACGCGCTTATTGAATATTTGCTTAAAATATATATCGTTAATCCCAAAACCATCGCGCCTTCAAATAAACCTAAAATCGCGCCGGCAAGACGATTTATAGTCTTTAAAAACGGGATTATCGCCAATATGTGAAATATTTTATCCAATATCCAAAAAATCAACCCTATCAAGCGGTTAACCAAAATAAATAAAAATAAAAAAGCGCCGACCTTAATTATGTTATGGGAAATGCCTGTCAGATTTGTTATCCAACCAGCAAGGAGTAAAAAATAATTGCCCGCGACCCATGCGCCTGCTATAATCCCTATTATTTCGCCGATTGCCTTAATTAGCCCTAAAAACAGCCCAAAAAAAACAAAGCCTGCAAGCAAAATTAGTAAAATTACATCAAAAAATGAAAACATAAAAATTTTAAGTATTATTGCCAGTCTTTTTTATTATACTATCATAAATATATTAAAAAATAAAGAAGGCTTGAAGTAACTATTCAGTTTTTTCCAAAGAAAATCTGTGAGAATGGGTTTGCAAAATACTTTTAAGGCCTTTAAATATACTCTTGCCCTGCAATGCTAAAGTTTGGGTTATGCTCATATTAACCGCCTGCGTTCGCGCCCCTTCT
>JAZDNE010000091.1:0-21439 GCA_043800235.1 bacterium
GTATAAAAAAGCGATGGAGATGGGGTTTGATAAATTAGCGACGGGACACTACATCTCAATAAAAAAAGAAGGCAAAAAGATAAAAAAACAAAATAGAGAGGCGATGACATATTATTTATGTGTTGCGCGGGATAAACAGAAAGACCAGAGTTATTTTTTATATAATTTAACGCAGGATATTTTATCGAA
Organism: bacterium; assembly: GCA_043800235.1. Lineage (GTDB taxonomy): Bacteria > Patescibacteriota > Patescibacteriia > JAZDEU01 > JAZDEU01 > JAZDNE01. The sequence goes on from JAZDNE010000091.1 coordinate 190, forward strand.
TGTGTTTTTTCCTTTAGGCTATTATCAAAAATCGGATATAAAAAAGATGGCTAAAAAATGGAAATTGCCGATTAAGGAAAAGGAAAGTCAAGATATTTGTTTTTTGCAAAATGGAGATCATAATGAGTTTTTGAAGAAGTATTTAAAGATGAAAAAAGGCGATATTGTTACGGTTGAGGGAGAAAAAATAGGAGAACATCATGGATTATCTTTGTATACGATCGGGCAAAGAAAAAATATTGGAATCGGAGGGGCTTGCCCATATTATGTCGTAGAGAAAAATGAAAAAAAAAATATATTGATAGTAAGCGAAGATAAGGACGATCCGTTATTGTATAAAACTGAACTTTATGCGGAAGATGTTAATTGGATAAGCGACAAAGAGCCGAAAATGCCAATGAAAATTAAAGCCAGAATAAGATATAGGCATGAAGCGATGGATGCGACAGTCGTTAAATTAGAAGGTAAGGAATGTGAATATGATAAAAAATATAAAGAAAGAAAATTAGAAATTTCTTTTTTGCCGAAGCTTAAATGTAGACAGGAAAATTGGAAATTGGAAATTGGGGACAGATATATTGTTAAATTTAAAAAGCCGCAATGGGCTATTACACCGGGACAGTCGGTTGTTTTTTATAAAGGAGATAAGATATTAGGAGGAGGAATAATATTGCCTAAATACCCCCCCTGCCCCCCGCAGGAAGGGTATTTAGGCAATATTTGATTTTTTTAAAAAAATATGATAGCTGTAAAATAAAAGAATTATATAATTTTCTCTTGCTGGGAGGGAGCCAGGAGGGGAGGGAAATTTATGTCTATACAAGAACAATTACAAAGTCTCGGACTTTCAGAAAAGGAAGCGAGAGTTTATATGTCGTCATTAGAATTGGGTTCGTCAGCCGTTCAAGAAATCGCGCGGAAAGCTGGAGTTAACCGCGCGACTACTTATGTGCAAATAGAAGCTCTTCTTAAAAAAGGATTGATGAGTTCTGTTATTCGAGGAAAAAAAAGATATTTTAGCGCTGAGAATCCAGGATATCTTTTAAAGCTTTTAGATATTAAGATGGGGGAAATAAATGATAAACGGAAAGAATTTGAAAAATATATTCCTGAACTTGAAGCTATGTTTGATAACGCGCAGGAAAAACCAAAAGTGAAATATTACGAGGGATTAGAAGGGCTTAGATCTGTGCAACAGGATTTTTTTATGACTAATAGCAAAGAAGTTAAAGAAATTACTGATCTTGATCGAGCGTATCAAGCTTTTCCTCCGCATCCGAAAGATCATAGAAGTAAACGGAAAGGGAAAAATACATATACTTTCGCAAAAGTTATATACAGTTATAGCGAAGGAGCGATACTTCCTAAGAAAGAAAATTTTCGCGAAAGATATTTTGTGGCGAAAGGAAAAATTAAGTTTTCATCTGACATTTTAATTTATGGAGAAAATAAAGTCGCTTTTTTAAATACAATAAAAAGAAACGGTGTTATAATTGAAAATAAGGAAATTCATGATACATTGAACTCCTTATTTGATTTAGCTAAAGAGGGGATAGAAAAATATAATAATAAATAGGGACCCCCAAGAAAATTTTTTCTTGGAAGCCCCCTTTGGTTAGGGGATTGCCTGATAAAAATTTAGACAATCCCCTACAAATCCGTCGTCAGATCGAGTTGGAGAGGAGTTTCTTATGAAATAAATAAGCTTCTTCTCCATTTTCTTTATCCCTCCTTTCTTTTTAAGATTGCCGGGGGCGGTAAGATAATTTTAATAGTTTTTTATTTTTCAAAGTGCTGTAATTTACTATTATAAAGTTTATTGTAATAATAGTCAATGATAAAATGTTAAAATTATATAACATAAAAATAGTTTATTTTATAGAAAATTTAGTTTAATTTTGTTGATTTATTTTATAATGACATAAATTATTGACATAATAAAAAAGATGTGATATAATTGTATGTTATAATATTAAATATAAATATAGAATATTAGAGATAAAATTTATCATTAGAAAAATGAGTTTTTATAGTTTTTTTTCTAATTCTGTCTGCCAGTGGCAAAAAGCTGAGAGGCAACCCTCCTATCTCGAAGCGAAGTAGCCGTCAACGACAAGGTTTATAGGATTATTCTTATAAATTTTGCGCTAGCAGGCAGAATTAGGACAAAAACTTAATGATAATTTGACATATTTTATATTTATGTTATACTTATTTTTAAGTAAATATGCCACAGACAGCGAGGGCCATAAATGGCTTAAATTTAATCCTCGCTTAGGCTGAATTATTTATTTAGTTTAATTTAGAGTCTGGTGGCGTTAAATAAGCGCCATTTTTTTATATGAATAAGAAATAGTCGCAATTAAAGTAAAATAATAAAAAATTATTTTTTTGTTTTTTTGCTTTTTTGTTTTTTTTGAGAAATATGCCTAAAACAAGAGCTAAAAAAGAAGAATTAGTAAAAGTTTATATTGAAAAATTAAATAAAGGGAAATCTGTTGCGATAGCTAATTTTCAAAGGTTGACTGTAAAAGAAGTTGAAAATTTAAGAAAAAAATGCAGAGAAATAAATGTGGAATGTCTTGTCGCTAAAAAAAATCTGCTTGCCGTAGCGTTAAAAGAAAAAGGATTAGATGAGGGAGCGATAGACATTTTTGAAAACAATATCGGCGTGGCGTTTGGAGCTGATGAGATAGCGCCTGCTAAGTTGTTTAGTAATTTTGCAAAAGAACATGGGGATAAATTTAATTTAATAGCGGGTATTTTAGAAAATAAAATGATTAGCGTCGAGCAGATTAGAGCGTTAGCTAATCTTCCATCTAAAGAGGAATTGTTAGCGAAGATAGTTGGTTCAATTCAAGCCCCTATTAGCAATTTTGTAAATGTATTGCAAGGAAATATTCGCGGATTAGCGCAAGTTTTAAATAGAATAAAGGAAAGCAAGGAGTAGTATTAAGTATATTTAAAAATAATAGAAATTAAGAAATTAGAAATTAAGAAATTATTTTCTTGTTTTCTTGATTTTTTGCTAATTATGTCTGAAGAACAAAAACAAGCTGTAGATAATGCAGCAGAAAAAAAATCGGTGGAAATTCCTGAAAAATTTACAGGGATTGTTTCAGAAATTGAAAAAATGTCAGTGTTAGATTTATCAGAATTAGTTAAAATTTTAGAAGACAAATTTGGAGTTTCAGCAGCCGCTCCTGTTATGGCAATGGGCGTTATGCCTGGAGTTGCCGCGACTGTTGCCCCAGTGGAAGAAAAAACAGAATTCAATGTAGAATTAACTGAAACAGGCGCGAATAAAATCGCTGTTATTAAAGCTATAAGAACGGTTACAGAATTAGGTCTTAAAGAAGCAAAAGATTTAGCGGACAGCGCGCCAAAGATCGTAAAAGAGGGGGTAGCGAAAGCGGATGCTGAAAAAATGAAAAAAACTTTAGAAGAAGCTGGAGCGAAGATTACATTAAAATAGGAGTTAGGTTTAAATCATTCTAAAAAGCGAGGTATAACCTCGCTTTTTTTGTTTAACATCCGTTAAGGGCGTGTCGCCAAATGCGCTTTTTTACAAAATTCTGAAAATTTTCAGGCTTTATTAAGCCAAAAAATTTTTAAAAAATTGTAAATTTTGTTATTCGGCGACAGTCCCGTTAAAATTCTTTAGTTGAAGATGCTTTTTGAGTATTTTCAATAAATGGATTTTTTATGTTTTCCCAGTCTATATTTTTTTCCTCGGATTTTTTTGCGATATTTTCTTCTATTATTTCAAAATAAGTTGTATTAGGCATAGGAATATGTCCTTTAAATACAGATATAATTTGAAAATTATAAATTGTGGCATAAAGATAATTACGCAGAAAACCGCTTAAATAAATAACAGACGCGAGCATTATAAATAAAAGCAGAACATATAAATTTTTAAAAATTGAAATGATTTTTCGCATAAAAATACTGAATGTGTTAATATTTTTTTATTCTGGCAACATAAAAAAATTACCGGATAAACTCGCTTGCGCAACATTATCTGGCGTTTTATCGTTTTTTGACAGTTTGTTTATCGCGATTGAATTAAAATTTATATAGTATGGCATTATTCTTAAATCGCGCAAATATTTAATAATATCAATATAGTTTCCCGCAATAATTATTTGAATTTCAGTTTGGTTTTTTAAATATTTTTTTTGTTTTTCATTATAAATTAAATTTATTTTTTGGGATAATTTATTTTTTTCCGCAATATTTTCAAGAGTTGTAATTAAGTTAAGTTCTTCATTTTTTTTAACATATATATTAAGAAAATTTTTAGCGGATTCTTGGATTAGTTTGAATTTTTTCATCGCGGCGCGCAAACTTACTCGGTTGTCATATTTTTTTTCGACTTCGAATCTCATGGAATTTATTTTTAAACTGATATTTTTTATGTTTTTTATGGTTGGAATAATTATAAAAAAAGTTATTGCGGAAATAGCAATAAATATGACTGAAAGCAGAATGATTGTTTTTTTACGAATACTCATTGATATGAAAAACTGTTTGATAAGTTTTAAAAGTTTAAATCCGCGGTTATATTAAAGTTTATATCTTTTTTTTCTATTAAATTGGCGATAGGGCATTCTACATTTTTAAAAATATTAGATTCTTCAAGATTGCGTTTTAAATTTAGAAGATCTTGCCGTTCAAGAGCATTGCCTTTAAGTATGATTTTATTAAGATTAGTATTTGCTGAAAGATAGGAAAGACTGATATTTTTTGGAATATTATTTGTTATCTCAAGCAATAAATTATCATAAGGGATAAAATTTGATTGTATATCTTTAATATTATTAAATTGTTCATTAAGATTATCTAAGTCAGTTTTAAATGAAAGACTGTTTGTTCCAAGAAAATAAGAATTAGACTCCGTATCATTGAATGTGTTAACTAAAATAATATTAGCTCCTGATAGTATGATGGCTATAAGAATAGTAAAAATAAATATAATAGATGTGAAATCTTTCCCCATTAAATAAATTTTTCTAAATTTGAGTTCTTCTTTTTTTTCTCGCGACAGGAGGTTTATTATAATCATAGTATTAGACTTATTTCGTAACGCAAGTCTATTTTTTACAAAGCCAATAACCGATTAGCGCCGAACCTATGCTTGCCTCATATTGTATTGTTTCTTTTTCGAGCAATTCAATATTAGACGATGGCGGCGTTTTTAAATTGATCGTCGCATTGCCGATAGAAGTTTTTATTTTTGTGTTTTCTTCTATCGCTTTATCTATGGCAAGCAAACTCGCTCCTCCGCCGCATAATAATATTTTATCAAATTTATCCCCATTATTATAATTTATATGGTATTCTTCAATTTTTTTAATATGTTTAGCTATTTCTGCGATATAAGGGGTTAATATTTTTTTTACATTTCCTCGCGCTTTTTTAGGATCCATTCCGCATGCTGATTTCGCCTTTTTCGCTTGCGCGTAAGTTATATTAAGAGATTCGGAAATTAGTTTTATTATTTTTTCATCTGAAAATGGCATATCAATGCTGAAGTTTACTGTTTTTTTATAAATTATAAAAGAAGATGTTTTTAACCCTATATCAAGTATGCCTATTGTGGGACTTTCTTTTTGAGATTTATCCGGTTCTTTTAGAAATATTGTTTTAGTTTTTTTTTCGTTAAATATCAATGCCCTTGCGGTAGATAAAGATTCTATTTCAATCAAGATTGGAAGAAGTCCAGCCTTTTCTATAACTCGAATATTTTTTTCTATTAAGTCTCGACGACCTGCGCCTGCGATGATTTCTATTTTAGAATTAGCTGAATTATCGGCAGTTTCATTCAAAATTTGCCAATCAATATATAATTTATCAGTATCTTCTGGCAATTGTTTTGATAGTTCAACCAAAATTTGCGAGTCTATATTTCCGTTAGGATTATTTATAGTTAAAATTTTTAAATAAGCAATTTTTTCAGAAATGGCGCATACTACCTCTTTCGCGTTAATTTTTTTAAGTTTATTTGTTTCTTTTATCAATTCGCGCAGTACATCCGCAGTCTCATCTTCTTTTATAATTTCTCCATTGATAACGAATCCTTCAGGCAGTCTGATTTTTTTTAAAATTCTTAAAGAACCCTTGCTTCCTATTTGAGCAAGTTTTATGGAACTATCGCTTATGTTAATCCCTATCGGATTTTGCGAAGAGAAAATATTAAACATATATAGAATTTTATTTTATAGATTCTTAATTTTTTTATTATTTTGGAGCGAGTAAAAATTTTAGGCGTATCAGTTGATGAAAAATTTTTATTTGTGAAAAATAAACAAGCCGTAATTTTTAGAAATTAGGGATAGCTACTTTGGAGCGCGATGTTCATATGCGTCTTAAATTATATCATTTTTTTTAAAAAAAGAGAAATAAAAAAATCCGTAAAGTCTCATTTAGTAATTCGTTGTCTCGTATTCGCGCTCTCAACTAATATTCTTCCTCCCAATATTCAACCGTAATAATCGGCGAAAAACCGTTGCCGCCTAATGTATCTGCAACTGCTTGTTCATTAAAATTTAAAGTTATGCCATTAGATAAACCAAAAGTTGAGATATCGCGCGCCAATACGCTTCCGTCGATAATAAAATCAGAAGAATAGCGATTATTAAATTCTAATCTATTATTAGCATAGACAATCCCATTGATATTAACAGTATTTACGCACTGATTAAATGTAATAGTATTGGCAAATATGCCTGATGGGTTTCCATTGATATGTCCTATCGTAAGTATAGCGCTATTTGATGGACATAATTCCCACCAATGTCCGTTATAACCGACATCAATTATTCCGTTCGTCGCTAAAACTCCATTAACAGTAAGATTATGGGTATTTTTTATTGAAATATTGCCGCTAACATAAACTACGCCATTTAAAACTAAATTAGGAGTAGAATCTAAAAGATTTTTAAATTCTGGATTTGTATAATAGTTTTCTTGTTCTTGCGCCATTGATTTAAAATCAAAATTTATGCCTGGCATTTCTATCGGAGTCGGCGCGGGAGGATTTAAATTTGTTGCGTGTTTTTCTGTGGCGTCAAGAGTTGATAATAATATATTTATATCATCAACCGCTTGCGCTTTATCTTGCGCGTAAACATCGCTGCCTAATAATACTTTTAGATCATTGTTGGCAAAAATGCTTCCGTTATTTACAGATATAGCAGATACCCATATTTCAATATCACTGTCAGCGAATATTGCATTATTATCAATCGCGCTTTCTCCAAGCGCTTTAAAAATTTTTGTTTTTATAACTCGCTTTGATTGTCTGTCTCCAAATATCAATGTGCTTGTCGCAATAATATCCGCTTTCGCAAAATCATAATTTTTTATTAAAATATCAAAAGAACCATTTGGGAATAGTTCGGAACCTCCTGTATGGTTTTGCAACCAGTTTGGATTAGTCTCAAAGTTTGTTTCCCATCCTTGGTCATTTTTTAGCCTCCATATAGCATATTCAATCCCAGACTCTGCCAAATAATATGTTTGTTGCGAAATAAAATAACTCTCGGATATTTTTTTTTCGTTTATAGTAGAGGTTAAGAAAAATAGACCTATTGTTAATAATAGGGAAGTTATAAGAATAACGGGAATGAGAGCAAACCCATGTTTGTTTTTTAGCAATTTTTTCATTTTATAAATTTCTTCCAGAGATTTTTGTCGCCATATAATTATTTTCTCCATTTTTTGAAAAATTAGCTTCAATATTTATAATATTTTGCGATCTAAAAAATGATAAAGAATTTATATATTCTCCAATTAAATTATCCTCGTTTATAGCTTCAATAGGACTTCCGCCGAATCCATCGTCGGCGTTCCATTGCACATAAGTTTCTGGATTTGATTCGAAATAATAATAAAGCTCTTGTCTTTTTAAATCAGTTCCAGATTTGTAATATTTTATATAGGTTATTTCGGATATATTATGTCCATTTTTAAACATAATTTCCGAAGGAGCGTCTAAGACAGTTTCAGGCAAAATCGTCACTATCTCTGATGTTTGTCTAAGTTCTCGCGATAACTTATCAGTAAAGACGCGCGTGTTTTGTATAAGTTCATATCTTGTTTGGCTTTTCCGAAAAGCGCGCTGGCTTAAAATAAAAATACTTACAATAAGCATAAGAATTACTAAAGTAACGCTTAGTGTTATTATAAGTTCGCTTAGAGTAAAACCAAGTTGATTATTATTCGACATGAATAGTTGAAAAAATACCGGTCTCGCCGGAGTATTCTTTTAGAAACTGTACGGAAAGTCCTTTACGGCATAAAAAATGATTTTTTTTCCGTAAAAAGTCTCAAATCTCGTCAACGATATGTCTATATCGCCTCCTCAATTTTCAACTTTTTACGAAAAAAATCTCTGTTTTTTATCTCGCAAATACTTTCCTGACAGTTTCTAAGAGACTCTGGCGAAAATTCAATAGTTAATCCTTTTACCGTCTAGAAATCAGCCTCCTTAAAGTTATATTTTTTTCCGAGCCGTCGTTTGTATTCCAAAAAATTGTTATTTCAATTTTTTTCATTCCTGTGTCCGATTCGCTTGCGGAAATATTTCCGTCAACATAAACAACATTTGTTTCACGAAAAAAATTATATTTATCGCCAAACGAACCTGATTGCGTTTCGTGTTTTTCTTCTATGGTTCCGGTGGCAATTCCTTCATAGCCGCAAGAAATCAATTCTTCCATTTTATCTTGAGCGAATGTCGAGGCAAGCGTTTGTTCTTCGGAATAATGGCTGATTTGCATCCCGAAAGGAAACATTTTCGCGATAGTAAAAATGCCGACTGAAAGAAAAGTTAGCGCTATAAGTATTTCAATTATAGAAAAAGCATTTTTACTAAAAATTATATTTTTCATAATAATAAAATATTTTTATGGGGCTGTTGCCGAATGCTCCTTTAGTCATAAATTTCCAGATTTCGAGGCATAATTTTTCAAACAAATTTTGCGGTTTAGCCTAAGCTAAGCCAAGAAATTTTTTGGAAAATTTGACCGAAATATGGTAATTTAGGACAAAGAGTTATTCGGCGACAGTCCCCTAACTCATTTTGACAATAATTAGACTCTAATCAAACTATTATTCCTATCAAAATTATTCCAAAATCCAAATTATGCCAAATTATACCAAGTCAATATCAAAATCTAAAAATAAAAACTACTTTTAAACTTTAAAATTTGGATTTGATTTGGAACAATTTGAAATTTGGAACTTTATTTGCTTGATTATTGCATCTTGATTATTGATTATTTCGAAAGTTTATGGCTAAACAAATATTATTCGACGAACAAGCAAGAATCGCCTTAAAAAAAGGAGTTGACCAATTGGCTAACGCCGTAAAAGTAACTCTTGGACCAAAAGGCAGAAATGTTGTGCTTGATAAAGGATTTGGCGCGCCTACTATTACAAATGACGGCGTAACAATCGCAAAAGAAATTGAGCTTGAAGATAAATTTCAAAATATCGGCGCTCAATTATTGCAGGAAGTCGCCACAAAAACAAACGATGTCGCGGGAGATGGCACAACGACAGCGACATTATTAGCGCAGGCAATAATCTCGGAAGGATTAAAAAATGTCGCCGCGGGCGCAAATCCGATGGTAATAAGAAAAGGGATTGATAAAGCTGTGAGAGCGGTGGTTGATGAGATAAAAAACAAAATTTCAAAACCGATTTCAGGTCAAGAAGAAATCGCGCAAGTTGCTGCAATTTCCGCAGATGATCCTGAAGTTGGAAAAATTATAGCGGAGGCTATGGAAAAAGTTGGGAAAGACGGAGTTATTACAGTGGAAGAATCCCAATCTTTTGGTTTGCAGAAAGAAATTGTTGAAGGAATGCAATTTGATAAAGGATATGTTTCGCCTTATATGATAACTAACGCCGAGAGAATGGAAGCTGAATATGAAGAACCATATATTTTAATAACAGACAAAAAAATCTCATCGCTTGCGGAAATATTGCCTTTGCTTGAAAAATTAGCGAATTCCGGAAAAAAAGAATTAGTTATTATCGCCGAAGATGTGGAAGGAGAGGCTTTGGCTACTTTCGTGGTAAACAAATTAAGAGGTTCATTTAATGTTTTAGCGATTAAAGCTCCAGGATTTGGCGACAGAAGAAAAGAAATGCTCAACGATATCGCGGTTTTAACTGGCGGAAAAATGATTACTGAAGAAGTTGGATTGAAATTAGAAAATACGGGAATTGATATGTTAGGACAAGCAAGAAAAGTTATTGCAACCAAAGACAATACAACGATTGTTGAAGGAAAAGGAGAACAAAAAACTATTAACGCAAGGATCGCGCAAATTAGAAAAGAGCTTGAAGCGTCAGATTCCGAATTTGACAAAGAAAAACTGCAAGAAAGGCTTGCAAAACTTGCGGGAGGAGTTGCGGTTATTAAAGTAGGGGCCGCTACCGAAGTCGAAATGAAAGAGAAAAAACATAGAATTGAAGATGCGTTAGCCGCAACCAAAGCGGCAGTTGAAGAAGGAATCGTTCCCGGAGGAGGAGTAGCTTTGATAAGAGGCATCAATGCTTTAGATAAAGTGGAGTCATCTTCAAATGAAGAAAAAATAGGAGTTAATATTGTGCGAAGAGCTTTGGAAGAACCAGCCAGACAAATCGCGCTAAATGCTGGACAAGACGCTTCAGTTATCGCGGAACAAATTAAAAAAGGCAAAGGAAATTTCGGATATAACGCCGCGGCGGATAAATTTGAAGATTTAGTGCAGGCAGGAATTATTGATCCTACAAAGGTGACAAGATCAGCTCTTCAAAATGCCGCGTCAGTCGCCGCAATGCTTTTAACAACCGAAGCGGTTGTTACGGATATTCCTGAAAAGAAAGAAAATCATGGAGCTGGAATGGGCGGCGGAATGCCAGGCATGGGCGGCGGAATGGGGATGTACTAAGCGCAGTTTTAAAAGTTGAGATCGTAAAGTTAAAATTTTAAGAAATAATTTTTCTAAAAAGAGAGGCGCTAAAGCCTCTCTTTTTTTTATTTGCAAAATATTAATTCTATTTTTAATGGGATAAGTCGCATTATTAGAAATTTGAAAAAAACAGAAAAATAGAGTAAAATTATATAAAACTATTCCAAAATAAAAATTATTCTAAATTATTTCAATTCAATGTCAATGAAAAAACTCTGGGATTCTTTTATCCCCCGACGCTCAGAATGACGCATAACGGCATTCGGCGACAGTCCCTTTATGTCTATGAACTTGCTAAAACCTATATTCCTAATCCTCGTTTCCATTATTTCCATCAAATATATCCTCTTTTGGACATATATTTGGCAACTTAAAGAATATCGATGGGATAGATTTAAGGATTTTTTAAATTCTCATGAAGGACGAATAATGTTTTTTAATACATTTTATTTAGGAAAAATTTTCGCCTCTATAGCAATTATTATGATATGGACAGGATTCTTTTTTATTCCTTATGCTGAAGCGCCTAATATATGGCTTACTATTGATACATTTTTCATAGCAGCCACTATCCTTTTCTTATTTTTTGAAACCTCATTATATTTAAAAAGGCTTCTAAAGAAAACAGTAAAAATTCCATTTTTTACAAAAAAAGCTCTGCTATTGATCCTGTTATCAGGACTAATGACTTTTTATCTAATAATCTCATCATATCCGCCACATAAATTAATACTTCTTGAAGACATAGGCATTTTTGTATGTCTTAGCTTATTAAGTTTAATTTTAATTCCACTTTTTACGGCTTTCTCGAACCTCTTTATATATCCATTTTCTTATATCCTAAAAAAACAGCGAATAAAAAAAGCGTCTGCGATTATTGAAAAATTTAATGGGACAGTAATCGGCATAACCGGAAGTTATGGGAAAAGCAGTGTAAAAGAATATGTCGCGAGTCTGCTCGGAAAAAAATTTGATGTAATAAAAACGCCGAAAAATGTGAATACGGAAATCGGGGTGGCGAATTTTATAATACAAGAATTAAGAAAGCGGAAAGACGAACAGAAACCAAAAAATTCAGAAACTGCTAAACTAATAACTATAGAACAAAATCTAAAATCTAAATACTTCGCATGCGAGATGGGGGCGTATAGAAGCGGAGAAATAAAAAAACTTTGCGATATGGTTAAACCAAGCATTGGAATTTTAACAGGAATAAACGAACAACATATCGCCTTATTCGGCAGCATAGAAAACACAATCAAAGCAAAAACTGAATTGATTCAAGCTTTGCCAAAAGACGGGATTGCGATTATAAATAATGACGATGAAAATTGCAGATCTGTAAAAATTACTGATGGGATAAAAAAAATTACTTATGGTTTTTCAGAAAATTCAGATATACAAATTGAAATTAAAAATTTAGAAATTTCCGACAAAGACGAGGGTTGTATTGGGACAATAAAAATTATTATAAAGATTGATGGCATTCATAAAACTATGAGAATAAACGCGTTTGGCAAGCATAGCGCTTTAAATATTTTGCCGGCGATTGCCATAGCAAAAGAAGCGGGTATGAAACTCGACGAAATTAAAGAAGCTGTTGAAAATTTAGAACCGCCAAAAAATGGGATGAATATTAAAAAAATAGGAAAAGCAATTATTATAGATGACACATATAATTCAAATCCGACAGGAATAAAAGCGGCGCTTGAAGCAATGGACAGCATAGATAAACCCGACAAAATTTTAATTTTGGACGATATCTGGGAACTTGGCAAAGAATCGAAACGAATACATCGCGAGCTTGCGAAAATAATTGCCGAAAAAAATTACAGCAAAATAATATTAACTGGAAAAAATTACGCGAAATTTATGAAAGATGAGCTCGTTAAGAATGGAGTTAGCGCGGATAATATTGCAACAAAAATTATATTAAAAAACTATTTAAAGATAGACAGCGCCATATTATTTGAAGGAAGAATGTCAAAAAAATACCTTGAACAAATTTTCACGAATCAATAATGAATACTCGCAGTCGCGAATATCAATTCGTGTTAATCAGACAAAATTTTGTTTTTATCCAATATGAAGCCAATAACAACAACCTTTTTTTCAACTCTTGATCGCCAGCAGACAATAGATTGTTTGAAATTTTTATTATTGCCGTGGAAATGGAAAAATTTAAAAAATGGAAAATGCGTAAAAGAGGCGGAAGAGTTGATGAAAAACTATCTAAGCATAAAATCGCCTCAATCCTCCCATGACGATGGGGAAAATTGCGACAGAACGATTTACAGCTTCTACAATGGTCGCGCGGCTTTGTATTACGCGTTAAAAACAGCGGGTGTTAAAAAAGGCGACGATGTCATAATCCAAGCATACACCTGTGTTACCGTTCCTAATGCCGTAATTGAAGTGGGAGCAAAGCCTGTTTATTGCGATATTGATGAAACTCTAAATTTGGATCCCGATGATTTAAGAAAAAAAATAACAAATAAAACAAAAGCTGTCATAATACAGCATACTTTTGGAACTCCGGCGCGGATTGATGAGATAAAAAAAGTTTGCGATGATTGCCACCCTTCACAAAGGATTATTTTAATAGAGGATTGCGCGCATTCTCTTGGCGCGAAATATAATAATCGCCCGACAGGATCATTCGGCGATATTTCAATGTTTAGTTTTGGCAGAGATAAAGTTATCTCAAGTATCAATGGCGGCATGCTATGTATAAATAATAAAAATCTTAAAATAGAAAACAGTCATATTAAAGACGGGTATTGCCTGCCATCGCCGCCCTACTTGCTAATCATAAGAAACCTGCTCTATCCAATACTGGCTGAAATTAGTTTAAAATGGTATAATAACTTAAAGATTGGAAAAATTATAATGTATGCGTCAAAAAAATTGAAGCTGTTTCCTTTGATTTTAAACAAAAGGGAAAAAACAGGAAATTCTTATATCCATCTCAACTATTATCGAATGCCTAATGTATTAGCGTATTTATTGATAAAACAATTTAAAAAGATGGACGGATATAATGAACATAGGAAAAATATTGCAAAATTTTATGATGAAAATTTGAATAAAATAAATATTTTAATACCACAAAATAATCTCTCTCATTCAAGTATTAACACCCAGCAACGCCCCTCAAGAAGGGACATCCCGCGCAATATTGATCCAATATTCCTTCGCTACACAATATTTACAAAAAAAGCAAAAGAACTTATTAAAACCGCAAAACAGCATAACATTTATCTAGGCGATTGGTATAGAACGCCTGTAGCGCCAAAAGATATAAATTTAGCTTCCATTGGCTATGAACAAAATATGTGTTCAAAGGCGGAAAAATATGCGACTCTAACCGTAAACTTGCCTAACCATAAAGGGATAACTTTGGGAGACGCGAAAATGGTAGTTGAAGTGATTAAAAAATTCCAAAATCAAAATTGCTCCAAATTATCACAAATCAAATTAAAACGGAAAAATTAAAAATAAAATTTAATTTAATTTTGCCTATCTTATGCCTGTCGCTACAGAAAAATATAAATATAATATATGCCCCGCTTGCAATGGCAACGGCGCTATCAATGGGAAAGAATGTCCGAAATGCAAAGGTTGCGGAGTTCAACTTTTGCTTGAAGGCGTTTCTTTTTATTGGGGAAAAAAAATGAGTCCTCTCGCAATAATGCAAAGAAAACTGCATCTCTTAATAGACAATGTTATAAACTTCGTTCTAATTATTTTAGCTGTCTTAGGACTTCTCTCTCTTGGCTATTATATTTTTCTTTTTAAAGATATTAAAAAAATTATTTATGGTTTTATAGTTCCTGATATAAGCGGACAAACTAAATATTTAATTTTATTTTTTTGGAGCGCTATTCTTATATTTATGTATTTGGCTTATCGAATGGAAAGAGCTCTCGAAAAAGGAAAAACAGTTAAACTTAAAACCACGCTAATCCCAGAAGCTAAAAATATATTGCAAGATAAAAAAGACAAAAATGCAAAAGAGGATATAACAGCGGCATTTACAAGCGACGCGATTAAATTTGTTGAAAAAATTTATAAACTGGCGTTTAAACATTATCAATATCTAAAAACCGATCCTCAAACAAGCGCAAAATATCATTTTCAAATAACTCCTCCTGATTTGCTGATTTCATTGCTTTTTTTTGACAAAATAAATGTTATATTTTTCAGGCTTGGCATAGATTATGAAAAGCTAAAAACAGAAATAAAATTAAAAAGCAAAAAAATCGATCTAAATTATAAGAATAGCGAATATTTTTTTAAAAAAATATTATTGGATAGTTATTTGAATAGTTATGAAGAAAAAAATAAAAAAGTTGATGTTACGGATATTCTCATAAGCCTTATTAAAAATGACTCTTTATATCCTTCAAATTATAAGGACGGGGCATTAAATGAAATATTATATGAACTCGAGCTTGATCTTGGCAAAGTAATAAATGTTGTAAAATGGATAAAAATAAATGAAAGGATAAGAAAAACATGGCAACGGTTAAGGCATAAAGCGTTTTTTAAACCAAAAGGCGAAATGGACAGAGCAATGACCGCTATTGCCACTCCAATTCTTGATCAATATAGCCAAGATATGACCTTGTTGGCGAAAAGAGGATTTCTTTCTCTATGCGCAGGACGGGAAAATGAATTGTCTAATATATTTAGAATTTTTGAAAGCGGAAAAAATGGAGTATTGCTTTCTGGAAATCCTGGTGTCGGTAAAAATACAATAGTTGAAGGCATCGCCCAAATGATGTCAGCGGAAGAAGTGCCTTTAATCTTTCAAGATAAAAGACTTTTAAGCTTAAGCATCGCGCGATTGGTAAGCGGAGCGAATTCAGAACAAGCTATGGATAGACTTCTTCGCGCGTTTACCGAAGCGGCGCGATCAAGAAATATAATACTATTTATAGATAACATAGAAGGGATGATTGGAATTAGCGCGGGGAGAGAAGGCAGTATAGAGCTATCAGAAGTATTAGTTTCTTCTATGTTAAAATATGGTCTCCGCGTCATAGCGACAACAACTCCGGCTGATTATACAAAATATGTAGAACCATCAGCGCTAATGGAAGCATTCCAAAAAATTTCCATTGACGAACCTGACGACAACGGCGCGATACAAATTTTAGAAGCAAAAACCGCGCGCATTGAGGCGAAAAATCAAATATATTTCAGCTACACTTCTATAGAAAAAACACTCTATTTCAGCAAAAGATTTATACATGATAGATTTTTGCCGGAAAAAGCGATTGACATTATCGAGGAGGCTGGAATTTTTGTAAGAAAAAATAAAGGAAAAAATTCTATTGTCGCGGTAGAAGATATAGCGGAACTTATTTCGCAAAAGATAAAAGTTCCTTTGTCCCGCATAACGGAAGACGAAAGCGAAAAATTGATAAATTTGGAAGAACGGATACATGAGAGGGTTATAAATCAGGTTGAAGCCGTAAAAGCAGTCTCGGATTCTTTGCGGCGCGCAAGAGTCGAGTTTCGCGATATAAAACGCCCTATCGCGAATATGTTATTTTTAGGACCGACAGGAGTTGGTAAAACAGAACTTGCTAAAACTGTTTCAGAAGTTTATTTCGGCAGAGAGGATGATATGATACGGCTTGATATGAGCGAATACCAAAATAAAGATAGTCTTGATCGATTGATTGGGGCGCCTGATAATTATGAAGTAACAGGCATATTAACCGAAGCTGTAAGAAAACATCCATTCGCTTTGCTCCTTTTGGATGAAATAGAAAAAGCGCATCCTGACATATTAAATTTATTTCTTCAAGTAATGGATGATGGACGATTAACTGACAACAGGGGGAGAATTATTGATTTTACAAATACGATTATAATAGCGACATCAAACGCGGGAACTGGATTCATACAAGAAGAAATAAAAAAGAACACGGCTATTGAAGAAATAAAAACATCGCTAATGAACCGCGAATTAAAAATATTTTTCCGCCCTGAATTTCTAAACCGTTTTGACGGAATAATAGTATTTAAACCGCTTACAAAGCAAAACATTAAAGATATAGCAAAACTTATGCTTTCTTCATCCGCAAAAAGAATGGATGCCAAAGGAATAAAATTGGAATTCACAGAACAAGCAATTGATTGGATCGCCTGCATAGGATTTGATCCGGTTTTTGGCGCAAGACCGCTTCGTCGCGCGATTCAAGAGAACATAGACACTATTCTCGCGAAATATTTGATTGAAGGGAAAATTGAGCGAGGGGATATAGTTTCCGTTGATGGGAATGGGTTGATAAATATACAAAAGAATTAAAATCCACCTATTTATTATTTTGTATTTAGCGCTTCCTATGAAACTAATAAAAAAACTAATCATATTGTTTGCTCTAATATTCCCTCTTTTCACATTCTCACAATCTTCTCATCTGGTTGATGTTTTTTTCTTTTATCAAAACGGATGTCCGCATTGCGAGGAAATGAAACTTTTTTTAGCGGGGCTTGTCAGAGATAACGGAGCCATTAAAATCAATGCTTATGAAGTAAACTCTGACGATAATAATAAGGCGCTATTTATGGAAATGGCAAAAGCATATAATACATCCATCGACGGCGTGCCAATGCTTTTTATTGGCGCTAAAGTAATAAACGGAAATTATCCGACAGAAGTCGAAAATGAAATTACAAAATGTCTCTCATTCGATTGCGAATCTCCTATGAAACGGCTTGATAAGAAAGCGACAAACAAATCCGATGACGCATTAGTTTTAGATATGCTGAAAATTCGTTGGATTGCGCTAATTTTGGCAATAATTTTTATAGTTTTTTTGATATATTTTTCAAAGAAAAAAAGAAATGTTGCGCAATAAAATTAAATAAATCTTGAAAAATATTACATTAAAATTTCTATACTGCTCTTTTATTCCCAGGGGGAGATTCGTTTATTTGTTCATTATTGCCATGGGAGGATAAAGCAATGTCAAACTGGAGAATACCTAAAAATAGCAAACTTGATCAAAATAAAGTTTGCGCAAAAATAACGCGCAGTCTTTGTTGTTGCGCTAATGTCAAAAATGGATTCTGCAATAATTGCCGGCAACCTTGCGTGTCAGGCATTGCCTTGCAAGCTTTGAGTAACTGCTGCAAGGCAACAGTATTAATAATTAATCATGAGAGAATATGCTTTGCATGCAAAAAAGAATGTAAAGCATTAGCAGTTTCAAATCTTTAATTTTTCCAACAAAAAAGGAACAGCAATTTTATTACGCTGTTCCTTCTTATTTTTTAAATTTTATTTCTCTCGCCTCAATTAATTGTATCTGTGTCTTATTCCCTAAATGGAAATATGCTAAAAGCTTTAGTAGCATTTTTTATTCTTCCTTTCGCAAGGCTTGTTTTTACGAATTTAAGCCAATTTCTATTAGGTCCTTTTTTTTTGGAGTCGATAATAATCTCCACCATATCGCCGCTTTTTAATTTAGCGTCAAGTTGCGCGATATGATCATTTATTCGCGCGGAAACACATTTATTTCCTATATCCGTATGAATATGATAGGCGAAATCAATCGGGGTAGACTCCTCAGGCAAATCTATAACATCTCCTTTCGGCGTAAAAACAAATATTCTATTTTGAAAAACATCTATTTTTAAATTATCAAGATATTTTTTATTTTCTTCAACCTCTTTTCGCCAGCTATTTATTTCTTGCATCCATTCTAAACTTTTTTTCGGCAATATCGACCCATTCTCATCATAAAACCAATGAGCGGCTATTCCATATTCAGCATCTTCATCCATCTCTTGCGTCCGAATCTGAAATTCCACAGTTTCTTTTTCGCAAAAAACAGTAGTATGAAGAGACTGATACCCGTTCGGCTTTGGTTGAGCTATGTAATCTTTTATTCTCCCTTTTAATGGTTTCCATAATTGATGGATTATTCCCAGAACGCCATAACAATCAGGGATATCTTTTACTATTATTCTTAAAGCGACTATGTCATGTATCTTAATTATCTCCCTATCATGCCGAAGAAGCTTTTTGTAAATACTGTAAAGATGTTTAGTTCGTCCTTTTATTAAAACAACGGCAATGCCCGCTTCTTTCAATTTTTCACCTATTTTATCTTGTATTTTACTTATCAACTCAACGCGATTCTTGTATTGTTTTGAAATAAGATCATTTAATTTAGCGAATTCTTCAGGATAAACATAGCTAAAAGCTAAATTTTCCATTTTTCCTTTAAGCTGTCCCATACCAAGACGGCTTGCGATAGGAGCGTATATTTCTAAAGATTCTTTTGCTATTCGAAGTTGTTTATTTCTGGGCAATGCGTTAAGCGTTCTCAAATTATGCAAACGATCTGCAAATTTAATAAAAATAACTCTAACATCTTCCGCCATAGCAATAAACATTTTTCTTAAATTTTCAATATATCTTTCTATACCCCTATATTTTATGGTTCCTAATTTTGTAATTCTTTCAACCAACCCCGCTATCTCATCCCCGAATTCTTTTCTAATTTCTTCAAGAGTGACATTCGTATCTTCCGGAACATCGTGCAAAAGCCCAGCCGCTATAGTAATCGCGTCTAAATTTAATTCTGCCAATGTTATCGCAGTATTTAGAGAATGGCTGATATACGGCTCCCCATTAAATCTTTTCTGACCGCTATGCGCTTTTTCAGCATATCTATAAGCTCTTTCTATTAAACAAATATCGGCTTTCGGATTATGACTTTGAACTAATTGTGTAAGGGTATTTAAATTCATATAACAGTCCCATTATAGCACAAAAAAAAAGAACAACAAATCTATTAAAAATTTTACTTTTGATCTAATCCTAAAGGCGTTGAATTCTTTTCTTTATAAAACCAATGCGCCGCAACTCCATATTCCGCCTCTTTATCCATTTCTTTGGTCCTTATTTGAAATTCCACTGTCTGCGTTCCGACATAAACAGTTGTATGCAATGACTTATACCCATTTGCCTTTGGACTCACTATATAATCCTTCAATCTTTTTTTTATAGGTTTCCAAAGTCTATGAATCGTTTGCATAATTGCATAGCAATCGTCTGTTTCTTTAACAATAATTCGAAGCGCTATTATATCATGTATTGCCAACATTTCTTTATCATGAGAAAGCAATTTTTGATGAATTCTATAAATATTTTTTTTCTTCCTTTTATCGATATATAATTGATTCCATCTTCCGTTAATTCTTTTTTTAATTTATATTCTATTAAATTTATTATTTCATTGCTATTTTTATAGTATTCTAACACAAACTTATTCAACTCTGCGGCTTCTTTCGGATACAAAAAATTAAAAGATAAAACTTCTAATTCATCTTTTAGTTGATGCATGCCCAACTTATGAGCTGACGGAGCGTAAATTTTTAACGCCTTCCTGCAAAAATCATATCCTTCTTCTTCTGAAATTTTCTCTAATTTTAATTTGCAAAAACTTTTCGCTAATTTCAAAAAAATATTATTTGCATTTACATCTGTAATATCCGCATTAAATTTTTTATTAAAAACATCCGAATCTTTTTTAAGGTTAGGAAACAATTTAAGCAAACTTTCCATAATGTCTTTACTGCTTAAATCTAAAAACGCGGAAGGAAATTGCATCGCCGTCTCATAAAATGTTCCCGCAAATATAACCGTTTTACCATATCCGACTCGAGCTATATCTATAGAATTTAAGAAATGCATTAAAGGAATTCGCTCAAAAATTCTTCGATGCGTATTTATTTTTATCGCGAATTCAAACATTTCTTTTAAAAACTCCGATCCCCCTTCCATATCTTTTAAAAGTTGTAATAATGAGATAATATTCATAAATAGTGCGTCTATTTACCATCATCGGAATAGCATCTTATCTCTTATTTTTTATTTTGTCAATCGTGCGCACTCCCTTGTCGTAGCCAAATGATAATGTCGGGACTGTCGTCGAATGCTCCTTTAGTCATAAATTGCAAGATTTACCAGGCATAATTTTTCAAACAAATTTTGCGGTTTAACCTAAGCTAAGGGGAAAAGATTTTTTGGAAAATTTGACCGAAATATGGGAATTTAGGACAAAGAGGTATTCGGCGACAGTCTCCCTCTATAGCGCGAGAGATGGGCAAAGCATTGGCGCGCTAACAGAGATTCCCTCCGCCGTCCTGTAATAATATCGAAATTCCTCGTTATGTTCGCGCGTAGCTTAATCGCAACTATTCAGACGCCATAGAAAATGTTTGGTGTTAACGGAAAATATTGCCTTCGTAAA
>JAZDNE010000149.1:0-12899 GCA_043800235.1 bacterium
GCTGTGGATAATTATGGTAATGATTCGTAATTAAAGTATTCTGTCAAAAGCAAGACAGCAAGGAAACAAAAACTCCGGCTGATGCCGGAGAGAAGGAATATTTGCCCGCCCTCGCTTTTACGCCGCCGCCGAATTTCGTGCCAACTTCGTTGGCGTACCGCAAATTATTATTTTCCAGATTTTTCTCGATGACAATCTTTACATAACATTTGGCAATTTTCTGGAATTGTTTTTCCGCCATCACTCCAAAGTTTTTTATGATCACCTTCCATTTCTTCAAATTTCCATTTCTTTTTCTTGTTCTCGCCTTTGCAAAGCGGGCAAATTCCTTTTTGCTTCTCGTATGCTTCTCTCTTTTGATTTGGCGTAAAAGCGCGAATGTTCAAGGATTTCTCATTTCGAGTTAAAACATATTCGTAAATACCAGACTTTTTAGTAACATCATCATCTTGCATCAATTTCGCTATTTCTTTTTCCAATTTCTTTGAATCTTGCGGCTTATCTTTGAACTGATTATAGAGAGCCCCGAAGGCAACCCCTTTCATTTCTCTGCGATAGTTGGGGAAAATTGCCTTCACCCAATTTATGACACTTTGAAAATAGAGCCACAATTCATTTGCGTTAGGTTCATGCTGATGTTTTGACATGTACTCTTTAATCTCTCCACCAGAAATCCAATCAATGGCCGTCTCCAAATATTCCTGACGGATCGGCGAGCCGGACATGTAATCGCTTGCTATGCCATACGCGGGACAACCAGTTTTACTGAAATATCTTTTGGCGTCAGAAACCCACGGACCGGAATATACGGCATTGCGTAATTCTTGGTCGGTAAGTCTTTCACCCGCTATATTGATTGTCTCAAACCACTCCAATCTTTCGCTATCAGTTCCGGAACAAAAATATATATTGAGCGGATAGTTTAAAATTTGCTCCTGTTTATCTTTCGGAAGATTATGAAAAGCCAAGCCATTTATCGAAAAATCTCCCTTTACATATTGGCACGCTGAAATAGTGCGTTGTTGCCCGTCAATCACTTCAAAATTCCCATCTTCGCGTACTGCCCAATACATAACATTGAGAGGAAAATCTTTAGTAATGGTATCAATAACCGCGTCTCGTTGTTTATCCTTATAAATAAATTCCCGTTGGTATGGCGGGCGAATATCCAGCTTGCCTCCAAAACCTACAACGCCACCCTCTGCATTATCTTGATAACCTTCAGCTAGATCACGAATTGTAATTTTATTAAGTTCTATTTTCATAGTTTTTTATTTTTTATTAAAATACGCAGATATTTTTCAACTCCATTTACAAGTGGTCTACCATGGGGAGTGCCCTCATGTCTTATTCCTTTATTTATTTCGCCAGTATTCATTATGCCCAACAATTCAAATTGTTCGGGATTATATTTATCTAAAAAAGTTATTGGCACACCCATAACACCAGCAAAATCCATAGGAATATCTTTTGTTACATCAATGTTTATAGCATCATAGTTATCATATTTAGGATATTCGCTTTCATTGCCATAGTAATTTTTATAAAGAATTAAATCTTCGTGCCTTTCTTCATAATCTAAATTTGTAAACCAACGAACACCTTTAACGCGAATATATTTTTTTCCGTCACTACCAATTCTATAACTTGCGGCAGTAAGCGGATAGTCATCCGGAACTCCGAACTCTCTATCCCCGCTATGTATACTTGCTCCAAGCCATAATTTATTTTCCTTTATCAGTTTAAAAATTTCTTTATAAGTTATCGCATTTACATTGCCAATTATAAGAAACTTTTTCTTGTATTCAACCAACTGCGCAACATATTCTCTAAATAGTGAAAATGGCGGATTGGTTACCACAACATCGGATTGTTTCAACAACTCAATACATTCTTTACTGCGGAAATCGCCATCGCCCTTTAAGCGCTTAATGCCAATTTCTTCAGGATTGGGAACATTATCTCTGTTTTTGTCGCCGGTGTATTCCAAATAAATCGCTTTTTCAGAATTGTTTTGGCTGAATAAATCTACATTCTGGTTTTTATAACAGGTGGTAATCAGTTTTTTTAGTCCCAGCTGTTCAAAATTGTAGGAAAAATAATGGAAAAAATTGCTGACGCGCGGATCATCGCAGTTACAAAAAACCACCTTCCCCTTGAAATAGTCCTTGTAGTGCCTCAATTCTTTTTCAATATCAGAAAGTTGCGTGTAAAACTCATCTTTTTTAGCTTTACTTGCCTTGCGTAAATTTGTATTTGAAGATTTTGCCATATTATGAGAGTGTAGGAAAATGTTCTTTTGTCATTTCGAACTCCGCAAGGCGGGGTGAGAAATCGCTTATAAGATGCTATTATTCTACAGTCTAAATTTATATGACATTTCCTACGAGACAGTATGAGCAGGAACTAAGAAACAAGGGCTATAATCTTATCGCCGGCGTTGACGAAGCTGGACGCGGCGCGTGGGCGGGTCCTTTAGTCGCAGCCGCTGTTATAATGCCAGAAGATTTTTTTCTTGATGGGATCCGCGATTCTAAATTGTTGAATGAGAAAAAGAGAAAAGAGTTTTGTGAAAAAATAAAAAAAATCGCCGTAAGCTGGGCAGTTGGAATTGTGGATATTTCTTATATCAATCAGTATAACATAGGCAGAGCGAATATCAAGGCTTTTGAATTAGCCATAGATCGATTATCTGTTAAACCTGACTGCGCGCTTATTGACGGACTTTCGCAAGCATCAGCTGTTCCGTTCCCCCTGAATGTTAAGCGCGTTTACATAAAAGACGGGGACGCTATAATATATTCGATAGCGGCGGCTTCAATTATAGCAAAAGTTACACGGGATGAAATTTTAAAAAAAGAACAATCTCGGTTTCCTGAATATGGTTTTGACAAGCATAAAGGTTATGGCACAAAATTGCATCAAAAAGCTTTAGAAAAAAATGGCATTTGCGCGATACACAGGATTTTATATAAACCGATAAAAAGAATGATTAAGCGATAATTAAAAAATTTAAGATTTAGCGGCAATAAATTTTTTGTATAAAAAAATAAAATTATTTTTCCCTTTATTAAGGGAAAAAAGTCGACTAATAGGGATGGAATACTATGTATAAGTTAGAGTTATGCGTTTTTTCTTGCATTTTTTAGCAGAATATGTTATTTTAAAAGTAAATTTTATCATACATACTCCTAATTATTTCTTTGCCCTTTTTTAGTATAAGGGATATATTGGACATCACACTATGACTCCGCGCTCCATAAATGGCAAAAACTGCGGTCCGCTTGTTTTTCACGAGTAAAAATTTTCGCTGTATCAACGGATACACCTCAAATTTTTACTCGCTCCAAAACTGCGCGGCTCATCAATTTTTGCTATTTCTAAGCGCAGTTTCATAGTGTGATGTCCATAGGAGTAGAAGGCAGATTACTCTAAAACGGCGTTTTTATTATCGGCTGTCTTTGAGCGAACTGCGAAAAGAAAATAATATGCCACAGATTCCGTCACTAATGGATATGCTTAGAGCAGGCGCGCATTTTGGACACAAAAAGTCCAGAAGAGATCCGCGAATGAAATCTTATATTTATACAACGAGAGGCGATATAAATATAATTGATTTGAATCAAACGGCGGAAAATTTAGAAAGCGCTATAGCCGTTATTAAGAAAATCGGTCAAGAAGGAAAGATTATTTTATTCGTAGGGACTAAAAAACAAGCGCAAAAAAATACGCAAAAGCGCGCTATGGATATAGGGATGCCTTATATTATCAATAGATGGATAGGAGGAACATTCACAAATTTTTCTGTGTTTAAAAAGAATATAAAAAAGTATAAAGATTTGAAAGAAAAAATGGCAAAAGGGGAACTTGATAAATATACAAAAAAAGAAAGGCTGATGTTTCAAAAAGAAATAAAAAGATTGGAAGAGATGGTAGGAGGGTTGACCAATATGGATAAATTGCCTGATATGGTATTTGTGGCAGATACGAAAAAAGATAAAATAGCTGTTAGCGAGGCGGTTAAAACAGGAATTCCGGTAATGGCAATTTGCGATACAAACTCTAATCCTAAAAATATAAATTGGGTTATCCCCGCGAATGATGATTCGGTAAAGTCAGTTGATATGATATTAGGATTAGTCGCAGAGGCGTTTAAAGAAGGAAAAGCAACTCCATTGTCCGCGAATGAGGAAATTAAGAAGTCGGAAGTTGAGGATAAGAAAAATAAAGACTAATTATTGAAATTTTGACAATAAACGGCGCAATTAAAATAATTTTTTTGTTTGCTTGCTTTATTGTTTTATTGAAAAAAAATGAACACTCAAACTATAACTAAACTAAGAAATATGACTGGCGCGGGAATGCTTGATTGTAAAAAAGCGTTGGATGAGACTAATGGAGATATTGAAAAAGCTATTGATTATTTAAGAAAAAAAGGAGAAATTAAAGCGGCGAAAAAATCTGCCGAGAGAGATGCTTCAGAAGGGATTATCCATTCTTATATTCATGCGGGAGGAAAAGTCGGAGTAATGATTCAACTGAATTGCGAAACTGATTTTGTGGCAAGAAATGCTGATTTTCAAGAATTAGCGCATAATCTTGCTATGCATATAGCCGCCGCGAATCCTTCTTATGTAAAGCAGGAAGATGTTCCAAAAGAAGAGTTAGAAAAAGAAAAAGATATTTATAGAGAACAATTAAAAACTGAAGGAAAACCTGAAAATATTATTGAAAAAATACTTGATGGAAAAATTGCTAAATATTATGAAGAAGTTTGTCTTTTAAAGCAACCGTTTATAAAAGATGATAAGAAAAAAGTGGAACATATTATTTCGGAAGTAATAGCTAAAATTGGAGAGAAGATAGAGGTGGCAAAGTTCGCAAGATACCAAATATAGCGATTATTATTAAGCGCATGGCGCTGATGAGTTGTTCTGATTAGATATTGATTTTGTATGAAAATAGCATCAATAAAAATTACAGAATGGGATGATTCTCAAGTTGCTGAATTATCGGTTGGGGAATATATAAAAAAAGGAGATTCGGCAATAATTAAAGATGAGCAAAATTTTGAAGAACTCGCTGTAATAGAAGAAATTATAAACGAAGAAAAAAAAGATACAGTCAAAAATTTAGTTTTGAGAAAAGCGACTGATAATGATTTTAAAAAATTGGAAAGTTTAAAGGAAAAAGAAGCGGAATATTTAAAATATTGCAATGAATGCGTAAAAAATTTGAATTTGGATATGAAATTGGTTGATTGCCATATTTCTTTTGACGAGCAAAGAATAATTTTTGTTTTTACAGCGGAAGGAAGAATTGATTTTCGCGAACTTGTAAAAATGTTGAATTGGACATTTCGAAAAGCTATCAGAATGCGCCAAATCGGCATAAGAGACGAAGCTAAAATTTTAGGCGATTTAGGAACTTGCGGAAGGGCACTATGTTGCAGGAAATTTTTAAACGAACTTTCGTCTGTTAGTTCAGAGGTCGCTGATAATCAGCAAATAAACAATCGCGGCGCGGATAGAATTTCGGGAATATGCGGAAGACTAAAGTGCTGTTTAAATTATGAAAAAGAAGGATATAAAGAACTTGCGAAAAAATTGCCGCCTGTTGGAGCTGGTGTAAAATTTAAAGGCAAAAAATTAAAAGTAATTGGTTGGCATATTTTAAAGCAAACTGTTGATCTTGAGATAGACAAAGATACTAAGATTGAGGTGGAGATTGATAAATTGGAAATTTAGAAATTATTTTTTTAATTTACTATTATATGATTAAAATCGCCATCAACGGCTTTGGCCGAATCGGCCGCGCCGCATTCAAAATTATTCTCGAGAATAATTATAATATTGAGGTTGTCGCAATTAACGATCTTACGGATAATGAAACTCTCGCTCATCTTTTGAAATATGACACGGTTTACGGAGTGTATGAGAAAAAAGTAAAGGCGTCGGCAAAAGGCATATCCGTCGACGGGAAGGAATACAAAGTTTTAGCGGAAAGGGATCCGCATAATTTGCCGTGGAAAGATTTTAATATTGATGTGGTTTTGGAATGCACGGGCTTTTTTACTAAAAAAGAAGATGTTGAAAAGCATATTTTGGCAGGAGCTAAAAGGGTTATAATTTCCGCTCCCTCTAAGTCGGATGACATAGGGACATATGTTTTAGGCGTTAACGCGAGCAAGATACCGAAGAATGAAAAAATAATATCAAACGCTTCTTGCACGACAAATTCGGTTGCTCCTGTTATGAGGGTATTGGAAGAAAATTTTGGAATACAAAAAGCTTTAATGACAACTATCCATTCTTATACCGCCGATCAGAATCTTGTGGACGGACCGCATAAAGATTTGCGAAGAGCTAGAGCCGCGGCTCAAAACATCGCGCCTACCACGACAGGCGCGGCGATCGCGGCGGCAAAAACTATCCCGTCTCTCAAAAATAAATTTGACGGCATAGCAGTAAGGGTGCCAACATTGGCGGGATCATTATCCGACATAACAGCGCTTCTTAAAATGAATACCACAGTTGAAAATATCAATAAAGCTTTTCGAGAATCGACAAAAAAGAAAGAGTTTAAGAATGTTTTGGATGTTACCGCGGATCCCATCGTATCTTCGGATATAATAAAAAATTCTTTTTCAACGATTGTTGATTTATCAATGACAAAAGTTGTGGATAAGAATTTAGTTAAAATAATTGCGTGGTACGATAATGAGTGGGGATACGCTAATAGATTGGCAGAACTTGCGATGAAGGTTGGCAGAATTTGATTCTATTTCCGTGAATTTTAAAAAATTTAACAGTCATTTTTGGATTTAGCGCTTAAAAATTTTTATATTTATGTTTAAAACAAATGAAAAAAATATAGACGCAAAAGAGGCAGAGACCATCATAGGTCCTTCTGTTAAAGTGGAAGGAGATTTCGCAGGGGAGGGCAATGTAGCAGTGGAAGGGATTGTAATGGGGAATTTAAAAACCAATAAAAATCTTAGCGTTGGCGTTAACGCGCAAATTTTCGCTAACATAAAAGCTCTTAACGCATTGATTGCGGGACATGTGGAAGGCAATATAAATGTTGCGGAAACATTAGAACTCACATCAACTGCGCGTATTAAGGGTGATATAAAAGCTAAAGTTATCGCAATTTCCGCAGGAGCGGTATTTCATGGAAAGTGCGATATGGGGAATGGGGATACTAAGAGTTTAAAAGATAAGACATCTAAAACTGTTGTTAGTAAGGATGGCGGGGCTGGATAACAATTTTTTAAAATTTCTAATTTCTAATTTCTAATTTCTAATAAAATTTGTAATTTCTTAATTTAAGGGACTGCCTCTGAATGCCGTTATCCGTCATTCTGATCGACGGGGGAGCGAATAATCCTATATTTTTTCGCTTAACCATGGGATTTCGTTCGGCTCGTTCAGGGCAAGCTCCTCACTTGTTTTGACTCGTTCAGGATGTCCGTACGGTCATTTGGCGACAGCTCCATTAGACATTAGGTTAATTAGTAATTGGAAATTAGTTTAGTGTACTACTATATTTACGATTCATTTTTAAATGATAGAAAATATGACAGAGTTTTAGCTAAGATAGAAAATAGATTGGCTAATTTTGAAATTAACGGGAAAATTACTAAGTTGTCAACATTAAAAAGCATAGAGGATAATGTGCTTGATGAAGTTAAACATGGGACATTAAATATTGTGGCAGTTGGAGATGATAGCACGGTTTTAAAAATAATCAATATAATCGCTAATCTCGATAATGTTACTTTGGGGATTATTCCTCTTGGAGAAAGGAATGAAATAGCAAGACTTCTTGGGATTCCTCTCGGAGAATCCGCGTGTGAAGTCCTATCTTCAAGAAAAGTTGAACTTTTAGATTTAGGGAAAGTAAATAATAGATATTTTATTTCTAATATAGATTTTGGCGACAGTAAACTTGAAATAGTTTGCGATGGGCAATATAAGATTTCCCCAATAGGAAGCAACTATGTGAAAATTTGCAATATATGCGATTCTGGCTATGGGGAAAAAAAATATTTTAATCCCAAAGATGGATTTTTAGAAGTTGTAATTGGAAAAAAAACAAGAAAGTGGCTTTTTGATTCGCGGGAAAAAGTTACGCCAAGTATTTTTTCAATAAAAAAATTATTTGTGACAGGAGATAAACTAATACCAATAATGCTTGATAAAAAAGTATTTTTAAAAACACCTCTTGAAATCGTCGTAGAGCCGCAGAAATTAAAAGTAATAGTAGGAAAAGACAGAGTATTTTGATCTATTTTTTTTCTTTTTTGAGCAACATTATTTGTTGGAGACCCATTAATAGAGAAAATATTAAAAAGTATAAAGTAAGTCCGCCAGGAAGAGTAAGCCCTATTATTATTGTAAAGAGAGGCATCATAAAAGTCATTTGTTTGCTCATTATAGCTGTCATTGTCTCGTCTTTTACTCCTTCTTTATTTTGAATATCTTTAGGCGGGGCATTAACTATCATCATTTTAGTCTGCCAATATTGAGCCGCGCCTGCGAGAACGGCTAAAACAACATTTGGTTTGGCGAGATTTAGAAATCCAAAAGATATAGCGTTAATGGTTTTCGGATTTTCAACGAATGGATATAATAAATGCAAGCTCCCGGAAGAAAGTCCGTTTTTAAATACTAAGAATACAGCAATTAAGAAAGGAAATTGTAAAAGCAAAGGAAGGCAGGAAGAAAAAGGATTAACTTTTTCTTCTTTATATAATTTCAGCATTTCTTGCGTCATTTTTTCTTTATCGTTTTTGTATTTTTCTTTCAGCTCGTTGATTTTAGGCTGCAACTCTTGCATCGCTTTTTGCGCTTTGATTGATTGTTTCGCGAAAGGATGAAGCGCGAATTTTACGATTAAAGTAAGTGCGATAATAGCAAGTCCTATATCATGCCCGGGAATTGTGTTGTATAAAAAAATTAAAAGGTTAAATAATGGACGATATAAAATATCGTTAAATAATGTTTTCATATTTTTAATGGCGTTAAATTAGCGGATAGCGGATGTTTTATGGCGATAGGCGCTAAAAAAATAAATAATCACAATTTTTTATTCAGGCGCTTGCGACGCTTTTTTTATTATATGGCATTTTTTAAATATTAGCAAATGAACGCGTAGCCGAAAAGCGTTTATTCGCATACTGAGAAAAACCGCGGGTGGATAGAAAAACGGACTGTCAAAGTCTATGATAATTTAAAGGACATTGACCCTGAGTGGGTCGGGCTAAAAACGCTGGTAATGGTGCGGCGGAAAACAAAAGTAAAAACTAAACGGACAACAGAAATAGCCTATTTTATTTCCAGCCTGCCACCGACTACTGATGCCAATTATTTTTATCATATAATTTTCTTCCCCTTTCTCCTAATTAAAATTGTTTTCGTAGCTTCGCTATTTAGCGGGATAAACTACGCGGAGAAAACATCTTCTACCCCTCTTTAATTAAATAAAAAGAAAATTTTATTTTGCATGAGGCGCTGTTATGCGATGTTTTATTCAGAAGTTTTTAAGCAGTATACTTTTACATAGAAATAATCCACCAGCAGATGTGCCAATAACCCTATTCCAAGGAACAAAACTTGTCTATACAGCATAAATAAAATAGATATTGTCAAAATGATAGGCCATTTTTTATGTAGGATATGCGTTTTAAAAGGATTGCGACGCGGATGATAAATCGGTTTTGATAGTAGATGATCTAAATCAATCAACTCAGCTGAAAAAAGGAGCAGTAAATCTATATTATTCGTGGCGACAATATTTATTTTATTTGCGAGGGAATACGCCGCAAGGTCAAATATAAGATGTATCGGTGTTATCATAATTTAAAAATCTTTGAATAAAATTTCGGCTAACGCGCGTGGGTAGACCTTTTCTACCCTTAACGCTTTTAACATTGCATTTTTGTAAGGTTTTGGAAGCATAAAAATTTAATTTATTTCAGATATCCGCTGTTATCGGATGTAAATTTAAAATCTTATCGTTTACAGCAAGGCGAAAAGTTTCTTCATGCTATCATGCGAAACCGTGTATTCATCGCTGAGAAATTCATTTTTCGTTACCCACCTAAATTCGGTAATATTTTCATCGGCAGGATTTTTCGTTAAATCAATTTCACCGTCGGCAGCGCATAAAAATGTCGTGCACACCACCTGATCTCCGTCATATCGAAAAAACCAGAAAAATCCAAGAGGTTTAATAATATTGATAGAAAGATGAATTTCTTCGTTGACTTCACGCGCTAATGTGTCATACGGGGATTCGCCAAAATCAACTTTGCCGCCTGGCAAATCCCAGACGGTTTTATCGGCAAACTTTTGTTTAATCACAAGAAATTTTTCGCCTCGTTGTATTATCGCTTTAACTGCTGGATGCACATAATTCATATTTTTTGCGATAGATTTTAACATTATTACGCATAATCTGAAGTTTTTGGCTTCCTTCTTTATTATATTTTAAAAAGAAAAAGGAAGACAAAAATTTGGGAGAAGAAATTTTTCTTATCTTGAATTATAATTGCGCAAAATTTCTGAACCGGATATGCCGTGTTATCCGATGTATTCCTTTTCTTTTGTTTTCTGATAAGAAAACTTGTTTTTAAAAATTTATTTATTATTTGTCGCTTCCTTAAATAATCTCGTCAATTCCTCATCTTTAAAATCTATTTGATTGACTAATGATTTTGTTTTATCGTTTAATCTATCGTACATAAATTTGATTTTGTCTATCGTTTGCTGTTGGGTATGCATTTGTCGGTAATGTGATAAATTATTGAAATATGTGATACTATCAGTTTCCTTTAAAATTTCGATATCGCTCTCGCCGCCGACTTCGTGGTTTTCTATCAAATCTTTAACTTTAGCTATCGTGGTCTCGTTAAAATTGTGTTTTCGTAGTATCTCACACATTATTTGCGCGGACAGTAAAGCGTGTTCTTTTTTATATTCATCGTAAGTCGCAAAATCTTCTCTTTTCTTCCGTCGATTTTCAATGCTTCTATCAATATCATGACCTAAAGCGGCGAGTTGGAGCGCAATATCAGCGTCTGGTTTCAGCTTTAAAACCCATTGCCAAACCGAATGCAAGTGGTCGTATTCAGTTTTGTCGGTGGCGTTTTTTGCGATCGTTTTTATGTCCTCTAAGACAAAATCAAATTTGTTCATAATAATAGAAAAGACAAATAAGAAATAAATTTTTAAAAAAAATTGGGCGATAGCCTAAAAAAGAAAAGGAATATTTTGTTATGTAATGTAAAATTCTTTTTCTTTTTTAAATTTGCTTTTATCAAAAATAATAAAATAAGTTTTTCCGTTTTGGTTTTTGGGCAGAGGGGCAAGGGGGTGAATGGCCAAAATCTAAGACACCATATTTCCACTGTTTATTTTTTCATTCCGAATTCACATGCTTGCATTATGTGATCCAACGATGTTTCATCTAGAATTTCACGAATTACTTCGCTGATAAGTGGTTTTAAACGCTCATACTCCTCGTGCATTTGAGAAAAGATTTTACGCATTTCCTCTAATCTTTTTTCTACATACGCGATATTTTCAAGAGTTAATTCTTCCTGTTTGGTACTATCCGCCAAGACTCGCGCTTCGGCAATTTTGCGGTGAACACCCTTGTCAACTAATTCTTTAACTTTATCTTTTTCGAGCGCAACAATTGCACATCCGATTTTTTCATCCAATTCACTTTTTGGTTTTGACCCCTCCTTTGGTAGTCCCTTTCGCGCCAACCAATCCGGCGTTTCTTTTAATTCTTCTTCTATGTTTGCTAAGCGTTTTTCAATATCTGTTTCGAGCATTTTTTGTATGACATCGGCGATATGGCCAGACGGTTCATCAACTAGTTTATAACTCAGAGCATTCATGCGCAGTAATCCTAGATGATCGCCGAGCAATACGCCAAAATTATTCAAATAGGCTTTTTGTAATACTCTTTGTTCGTCCCATATTTCCATATCTAAAGCTTCCGATTCATCCAAAAGAAATTCACCATCGCGTAGATAACTATCGTCACCAAATTGTTGTGAAAGTACGGAACGAACTTGTTCACGTAAATTTTTTCCAAGAATCTCAATTTCAGTACCGCCTAAAATCAGGGGAAATTCTTTCATACGTTTCCTTACTAAAGTTACTGTGTCGTCCGCCCCCAAAAAATCCAATATTCTTTGTGTGTCAACCGAAGGCGGTAAAATTTTTCGCAATAATTCTGCCCGCATTGAATTTCGTTTTTCTGTAAATAACTCCGATAGAGCAGACAAGTCAGGTTCTATTATGGTCTCAGGCGGTGTGAATTGTTCTGGTCCTTTTTGCGCCGGCTCGTGCTCAAATTTTTGGTTTGGTGTTTCCATATTAATAAAAGTTTAAAAATAAATTAATTCGCACAACACACAAGGAGAACGCGCGCGGATAATCTGAAGTGATTTTGAAAAAAATTAAAATTTTTGAAAAAATCATTTCAGATATCCGCTGTTATCCGATGGACATGTCGCCAAATGCGATTTTTTACAAAATTTTAAAATTTTTTAGGCTTTATTAAACCAAAAGATTTTTTGGGACTGTCGCCGAATACCTCTTTGTCCTAAATTCCCATATTTCGGTCAAATTTTCCAAAAAATCTTTTCCCCTTAGCTTAGGCTAAACCGCAAAATTTGTTTGAAAAATTATGCCTGGTAAATCTTGCAATTTATGACTAAAGGAGCATTCGGCGACAGTCCCTATTCGTATTTTTGCGATAAGCATCTAATTGATATGTTAGAGATATTGCAAATTTAAGATATATTTGTTAATATAGTATTAAAGAAACTTAAAATACTAAATTTTAAACAAATGCGAATAATCAAAGTTTAGAAAAAA
>JAZDNE010000150.1:0-6388 GCA_043800235.1 bacterium
TTTAGAATGCCTTTCTTAAAATTTAAATGGACGCGATCCCTGTATAAAAAACTATTTCAATACTGCCTAAATATTATTTATTGCGGATTTTACAATTTTATAACATATCTATTTAGTATTGAATAAACTAAAAATTTATCGAACGCATTCTTATATTGATCAATTTTTATAAAAACCATCATTTCATTTCTCTTTTTAACAAAGCACAATATATCAATCGCCTTAAAATTCTCTTAAAAGAAATTAAATTATATTAAAATTAAATATAATAATATTTTCGACCTATTAAAATATTTATCCATATATTAGCATACCATTAAAAATATAGCAAATATTGCGACTTTTTTCCCATTTCGCATAATTATGGACATCACAACGGATACACCTCAAATTTTTACTCGCTCCAAAACTGCGCGGCTCATCAATTTTTCTTAGGCATTGCAGCAAAATAAGTTGATCAAGTTCGCTCAGATTTGCGCCAGATTTGCTTTTGAAAAATTTAAAGAATAGCAAGCTATTTTGAGAATTTTTCAACAAGTAAAGATGGCGTGAATATGAGATGAAATTGTTCAAGTTATTTTGTTGCAATGCCTTAGTTTCTAAGCGCGCTTTCATAGTGTGTCGTCCATAGCGCCTTCTAATTGCAATGTCCGCTCCCCCTCGCGGATCTCTTCCACGCTATCCCGCCGATTACCGCCAAAGCCGCGAATGTTGAACTTAAAATAATAATCATTTTTTTTCGATCATGATCAGGCGCGTTATCGCTGCTATTCTTACTCGCGCTAAATTCATTTTCGAACTCATTTTCGGATGCAAATTCTGATTCTGTCGCGTTAACTTCGCTTTGCGCTCCTAAAATACGACCTTCTTGAAATTTTAAATCTTCACTGCCGCGAGGCAAAAGCCGATACGCGCCGTTTAAATAATCTAAAATTCCAATCGCAAAAATATTATCGCCAACTTTTAATTCCTTAATTTCTATGCCAGCAGAATCCATTATATAAACTTTTATCTCATCTTTTCCGTCATCTAAATATAAATTAGGGCTTTTCTTTTCCACTATCTGCCCTTTAATACTTATTAAACTATAAATATCTTCCTCTTTTATATCTCCAACAAATTTTTCAATCGCCAACGGAGGATGTTCGTAAGATAAAACACTAATACTGTCTTTGCCTTCAATGCTTAATTTCCATCCATCCTTATTTTCCAATTTTCCAAAAACAGAAATACAGTCTCCTATTTCAAGTTCTGGAAAATTTTTAGCCCAAGAATAAACTTCTATTCCTTTCGCGCCATCCGTTAAATAAAAAACCTGCTTTCCAAGAACACCAGGCTTTGCGGAAACATATCCTTGAATTTTTATTTCTTCTCCTTCATAGCTTTTCAATTCATTCCACTCGACTCCATTCGCTTCAACCATGCTATCGCCTTTCAACTTTGAACTTTCAACTTTGGACTTTAAACTTATCTTTTCATTCCTCGCAATCTCCCCCTCTGCCGCTTTATCATATTCTATTTTGCTTTTTAATTCGCCATTCGGATCAAAAAGACGCGCTTCATCGCTATCGTTATTCAAAGCGATCCCTGTTTTGTCTTTTTCCAGCGCGAAAAAACTTCTCGCGCCAATAACGACATCGGACGGGATATAATAAGAATCGCTTCCTCCTTCTTCATCATCCAATACCCACCCGCCTAAATTTACCGCGTAATCCTCGTTATTATATAATTTTATCCACTCGCCATTATCATTTCCCTCCGGGTTAGGCATAATTTCCGCAATCTCAATGTCTTCAAAATTCTCTTGATATATTATAGATTCTGCCCCATCCTCAAATCCAGAAACATTTCCATCTTTTTTCCAATCATCCAAAACCTTAATTTTAAACTCCGCGGAACTCTCATTAGCGAATTTATCAACAGCCTTAAGATTTATTTTATACTCCCCGGACAAACTAAAACTTTTTTTAAAAACAATGTCTTTTATTTCCGCGCCATCTGATGTTTTCCAAAAAAAAGACAATTTATCTCCATCAGGATCGAAAGAATCAGATCCGTCAAAAATTATTTCCTCTCCAACCAAAATTTCTTTTATGCCTTTTGAATCAATAATCGCCTGCGGCGCCCTATTAGGCGCAATAAAAAAATTTTCCGCGATAGGAGTTATAGCGGACGACCATTGCCATTTATCATTGATTTTTATATAAGATTCATTTTCCCGCGAATATTCGCTATATGAAACATAATCTTTTTTTACGCCATCAACTGAAAAAATTTCTATTTTATCGCCGCTATTATTTAAAGCTAAATTTGTAATGCTTCGTTTCAGTAAAAAAAACGCTCCAATCGGAATAATTGCGATAGGAAAATCTTTTTTCACAATCTTATATTGATGCTCTTTATTTTTAATTACCCATCCCTCAATATTAATTTCCTGTCCCCCGATATTTTTGAGTTCAATAAATTCATCTTTTATATCAACTCCTTTTGGATTAGGGAAAATCTCATTGATTATAATTTTACCTTCCATAACACTTCCTCTCCTTACGAAAGGGGCAGGAAAGGTTTTTATGCTCTTTTCAACATCTTCCCCAATTTCTAATTTCGAATTTTTAATTTTTAATTCTCCTCCATCTTTCTCTTCTTCCCCAATTTCTAATTTCGAATTTTTAATTTCTAATTCCCCTTCATCTTTCTCTTCTTCCCCAATTTCTAATTTCGAATTTTTAATTTCTCCCTTGTCCTCTTCACTCTCTTTTTCTTCCCCTTCATCAGCAACTTCTTGAAAATTTTCAGCTCTCGCCGTACCGCCCGCCACAACCGAATTCTGCCAATTCGCCGCAATTTCTCCAGAATCCAGAACGCGAATTCTCTCCATAGTAAATTTATTATCATTATTCCCCGCCGCCCATTTTTCTTCAGTGATTAACGGCGTTGAATCAATTAAATATCCGCTGCTATCCTGTAATTCTAAAACTTCTCCCGTATTTCCAAGACCAGTATCAAAGGAAGTTATAAAATCTGCCGAAACATCCGGCGCGGAATTATCATCAGTGCGTTCAATTAAAAAAAAACTTCGAGATAAAATTTTACCTTCTAATAAAATTTCAGGACTTCCATCCCGTGAAATTATTTTCCAACCCGTAAGATCTATCTCCGCATCTGTATTATTATACAATTCAATCCACTCATCCGCGGAAGAATTATCATTTCCCATCCACGCGATCTCGTTCATAACAATGTTCCGCGTCTCCGCCGCCAAACCATGTCTATGCCAACACAACATTACAAATAATAAACAACTAATTAAAATAAAAATCTTTTTCCACATATTATCACAACCCCATCAAACTCGCCAATACAAAGTACACAAGAATATAACTCGCAAAGATCACCGCAAGCCCGGCAACAGACCAAATAAGAATATCTTTGCCTTTTTTAACACTCTCGTCATTCCCAGCCGCAGTCATCCACAAAAACCCGCCATATACAAACATAAGCAAAGCTATAGATCCCACTAATCCCATAATCACTTTAATCACCCGCCCGATAAGATATTGCACCTCCTGCCCGGCCGGCGCTTTCCCCCCAATCCCCAGCGGATCCGTGAGCATAACCGGCGGAGCGGGGGCGGTGGGAGTTTTAGGTTGACTGCCGATAACATCACCCGCATCTTTTGGAATTACTCTGGTGTTGGATTTGCTAAGTTCACAATTAATAACACACTCATTGTATCCTGCATAATCTTGAGCAATATTAATTTGAGCAGCACAACTATCTTCGCATGTCTCTGGTTCAGGCGTACAACTTATAAAAAAAGATGTTCCTGTAATAATCTGATTACCGCACTTTGTTTTACATGTTTCTATATCAGCTATGTTCTCAAATATATCATGAGAAAGCGGTATATTAGTTCCACATGTACAAGTACATGTAGCATAACAAATTTTACTGAAAAAAATAAGAAAAATAAAAATTGATATAACTACAATTATATATCTCATACTATTTTGGTTTGATTACTGAATTTTGCGATAAGTAAACTTAGTAAAGTACAGTAAAATAAAAATCACAAAATTCAGTAGCCTAAAAAATTATTTCTTATCTTATAATAACCTAATAAGTATATCAAATTTTAAAAAATAAAAAAAGCGGGGATCGTCAATATGACTCTCCCCGCAATTTGTGAAACCTATTTTTTTTTCAACTTCACTTTCCCTCCTTTCTCTGAAGTAAAGTACAATGGCGCATCTATTTTCATTCTAATAAAGTAGATGCGCGTCGAATTAAAAGACTCTCCTTTATAGCTGATATCTCCCTCAATGACATCAGCTACTACTATTGAGTCTTTTTTATAAATTCGCTCGCTTGGTTCCCCCATACCAGCAGGAACCTCTACGATTTCATACGATTTAAACTTGGAAAGAAAACCTTTCCAAGATGGAGCTATCGGGACAACAGCAAACGCTATTGTCCCGATAATCAACGCCGCAGTCAGCCATCCTTTGAATGCTCCTAATTCAACAGAACAAAGCGGGGCAATAATTCCTACAAACACCGCTATCCCAATCAATACCCAACCCCATGGCGTAAGCTGCGGACGATAGATTTCGCCGTAGTACCACATTAACAGTAACACAGTGGCGAAAACTGCAACGAATGGGAGGACTTTTTTAAAACCAGTCCAAGAGGAAGAGAACATCTTATCTAATCTTCCAGTTCCATTCCCGCTTCCTGTTACAGTTTCAGGCTTTTTGGTCTGAGACGGCACTTCCACCGTCTCTTTAGGTTTAGCCATAAAATTCCTCCTTTTTTAGTTGGGCGTGTCGCCAAATGTGCTTTTTTACAAAATCCTAAAAATTTTCAGGCTTTATTAAGCCAAAAAATTTTTCAAAAATTGTAAATTTTGCTATTCGGCGACAGTCCCTAGTTATGGAGTTCCTGTTGCAGATTTGAATCCTGCACCCGCGCTGGCGCCATACGACGCAGCGCCTTCCAAATATACTGCCTTATCGCTTAAGGCTCCCCACTTCTTCAATTCTCTTAGATATTCCGCGGCTTGAGCCGGAGTAAGTCCGCCGGAATCCACAAGATCTTTTATCTGTTGAGCTAATCCGTCTCCTACTTCCCGTAAAGCCGCCGCGTCTGCTTCCGCATTTATCAAAGTAGTCTCTTTTTCTACACGAGCAATTTTTTTCTCTATTTCTGCTTGTGCTTCTTTAGAGCGCAAGTCCGCTATTTCCTTAGGAAGTTGAACATCAACTATTAAGATGCGGGTTATTTCCATACCCATACTATCTTTGATGTTCTGCAAAAAAATATTAGGCGGAGCAGTTGGCATTGGAACAGTAGCTTTAAGATCAACATTATCTACAATAGTTTGCAGATTAAATTGCCCCTTTAACTCTATCGCCTTATCTATAGGATACTTTGTTAAATATCCTCTCACTTTTTCATCCACGATATCAGCTATCGCGAGAAAAATATCTTTAATTTTATAGGCCTTCTCCGTATCAACAACTTTGAAGAAAAACACTGATTCAACTGGAGCTTGCGCATCACTAAAATCAACGTGCCCTTTCCCATATCCTTCTGTCACATCATTATTCATGTGTAACTCAATTTTTTGTTCTCCCATATGAAAATCTTTGGGAACTTCCATCCAGTTAAATAATGGGAATATCCAATGCAATCCCGGTTTCCAACTATCAAAGTGTTTCCCGAAAAGAGTAATATACCATTCCATCGGTTCCGGCACCTGCGTCCATCCTGCATAAACCCATATAATCAAAAAAGCCGTATTTGCAATTCCCGCACCAAGAACAACTTTCCAATTAGGGAATAAAAAAACAGTTACTAAGGAAATAGCACTAAAAATAAATAGAGGAATACTAAAAAAAGCGAACAAAATCAAGTTTTTGCTGATCATATCCGCAAATTTCTGAATCCCATTCCAAAATCCTTTTAAAACCCCTTTCTTAATTAAAAAAATAATCAACAAAACTATCACTACTAACAACAAAAAAATTCCTAATCCCCATGTCCATCCCTTATTCATTTAAACTCCTCCCTTTCATTAAACGGTTTCTAAAAAATTCCTCTCATTTAAAAAAATCTAAAGCCTTTATAAAACCGAACGAATAAACACAAACTTAAAACAAATTTTCACTAATCACGAATTACAGATTCGTGTTTCGTGTCAATTCGTTACCAATTCGCGCAGTTCGTTCCAAAGGCTTGTTTGTCAAAGACCGATTATCATTATACGATAGCATATTTAATAAGAAATGTCAAGGTTGTAAAGATACCTAAAAACTGCTATATTGAAAATGTCAAATTTATATAATTTTGTTGTAATTTATTGTTAATTCTAAGCTAAATTACCATA
>JAZDNE010000006.1:0-3273 GCA_043800235.1 bacterium
TCACTCCTTATTAATTCTAATAATGAAAAATTTTGGAGCCAGATATGCGTTGTTATGTTATGTAGCCAGAAATTTATTCTTCCTCATTATTATTTTTTTGGCAAATTATTCATTTTTTAAATTATCGACAGTAATGTTAAATTTACCATTTTCATTATTGACCATGACACGGCTTCCGTCTTGCAGCTTTAGTTTTTCCGCTAGCCATGGTTGAATTATAATATTAAGATATCCATTTTCAACATGTCCAATACCTTTTGTGCATTCAATTAATTTATCTCCTCCAGCAGATAAGGGAATATGCAGCACCAATTGACCATTAATATTTTCAAGGGGGCCTCCGAGAGACACAAGATTATCCATATTATTTTTTATTGATAAATTATATTTTTGTATTTCGAGTTATTACGACCCGTGAATTCGCCAAAAAAATTCTAAATAATTAAAAAAGAAATTTCTGGCTATTTCACACAACGGCGGCGCCTGATGCGAAGCGGCTGGAGGGAAATTTGTTTCCCGACAGACATTTCGCATAGGCGCTGTTATGCGCTGTCGCGGAGCGACGAGCAGAACAGCGACGGTAGGCGCCGCCGTTATGACGCAAGCGAAGCGATGGCGTCATAACGTTTCGGCATATCTGATGTTTTGTGGAGCGTAGCGGAACAAAATATGGGTGGAGGCTTTTGTAAAAAGCCGTAACCAGATATGCCGTGTTATGTGATGTGCATGTTTTACTTTAATCCCGATAGCAATCGGGATTGCTCTAAAAAAGAATTTTAATTTTGTTTTTTTGTTTTTGATTTTGGGCAGAGGGGTCAGGGGTGAATGCCCAAAATCAAAAACTCCTTATTCTAATTTTACATTTTGTATCGCTTTTGCTACGCAAATATTATTTAAAATCGCATAACATTCCACATAGTGACTTCCTTTATATCTTGTTTCTTCTGGGTCTCTCAGTGTGTAATGATCTGTAATTTCACCTCTTGGCTGTTCTGAATTATTATCATTTTTAACCTTCCATTTGAATAAATCAACATCTGGCACAGCACCACTTATTCTAAATTTAATTTTTCTATCAATTTTTATTAAACCGATTTTATCTAAAATATATTCACGAAAACCACCAGTCCTAACTTGAACTTCGCCACAAATTTTGAAAGAATAATCAGATTCTGTCAGACATGGAATATTAGAATCAAACAAAAAT
The DNA here is from genome assembly GCA_043800235.1 of bacterium. GTDB lineage: Bacteria > Patescibacteriota > Patescibacteriia > JAZDEU01 > JAZDEU01 > JAZDNE01. The sequence continues at coordinate 1,208 of JAZDNE010000006.1, forward strand.
TGTTCATTGTCGCTATATCTTTTATAAAAACAAATCTCTAATAATTTTTGTATAGTGTCGTTTTCCGAAAATCTTTCTAATTTAATTAAAAAACAATCCCTTGCTTGTGTTATTTTTTCCCTTTGTTTATCTGTGAAATTTTGGAGGTAATCATCTATAAATTTATCGTTATTCGCACGATCTTTAATTTGATTAGGATTGTTTATGATTTTTGGAATTTCTGTAAAAAATTTAAAAATTGCATCAAATATTTCAATATTATTATTGTCCTGAAAATACTTTGTGATTATCTGCTCAAGATGAAAGGATTTTAATTTTAAATTTTCATCATTGTTTGTTAAATTATTCTTCCAGGCTTTTACTATTTTTACTGTTTTTCTAAATTCACCATTAGTTATTTTATCAGTTTCAGAGGCAATTTTTATATAGCCTTTTGGATCTGATGTAATCCAAGCCATGTCTTTATGCTCCTGAGATAATTTTTGATAAAATTCAAATCTATTTTTTCCGTGTTTTTTTCTTAATATTTCTGGTACTTTGTAAGTGTCATCGCTAAATTCATTTTTAGAAAAAAAATAAGCAGGAACTATGTCTACTGAAAAAATTTCTTCTGTATTATTTAGATATAAAACAGTGACCGAATGTGTTTGTTGTGAAATAGCTATTTTATATTTTGTTGGGTTTTTATATTCCTTATTTATTTTAGAATTTAATTCTTGCAAAGCAATTGACGGATTGTGGCTGCTTTCATTCCAATCGCCTAAAAAATAAAGTAAATCTAAATCATGAACCGGCGTTATAGCTGTAAAACGAGGATATGATCCAATTTGTATGCAATTGTTAATGCTGAATAAATCGTTAAATGATTGATAAATTTTACTAATCAAATCACGCTCATTAATTTTTGGCGATAAGGTTCTGGCATGCTCTCTGAATTTTATGTTAATTTCATTTTTTTTCATAACTCGTCGTAATTAGAGTGGTAACAATATCATTCAAAAGACGCCCTCGAAAATTTACAATTGTGGTATTTTCTCTACAATTGATTTGCTTAATCATTTCTTCAGAAATCATTTTTCCTTCTTTTGGAGAAAATTCAGGATAATATATTACCATGCCAGCTTCGGATTTTTTGTCTGCCAATATGTTTTTGATATTTTCTTCCGTAAATGATTGATAGTGAACAAGTAAGAGGTAGTGATCTTTTATTTTGGCAAGGTTATTTGCAGAAATTTGAGAGATATTATTTTCTCTAAAAATTCCAGAATCTGCCAAATCGTTTTTTAGATTGTTATAAAATTCATCATTAGCAACAATAGCAATTTTTCTAAACCACCTACCGTATCCAAGTCTCCATAATAATGGAGCAATGCCTAATATCCAAAATAAAAAATTCAGCATTATGCCTATTATAATCAAGGTCGCAGAAATGCCGCCAAAAATTATAAAAAATGGATGATTATAAAAATTTGTTATTTGGTTAAAAAAGTTTTCCATAAATTTCTTTTTAATTATTTATTCTGCTATTCGCCAAATCAACATATCTTTTTTCTTTTTCAATTCCAATCCAATTTCTACCAAGTGCTTTGGCTACAAACGCGGTTGTACCGCTTCCCAAAAATGGATCTAGAACAATGTCATTCTTTTTGCTTGCCGCTAATAAAACTTGCTGAATAAGTTTTAATGGTTTTTGTGTCGGATGTGCTTTTATACCATTTTCATCTTTTAGCCTTTCATTTCCTCTGCACAAACCAAAAACCCAATCCGTATCTTTCATTTGCTTTCCGCCGTTCATTATTTTCATTTGCTCGTAATTAAATGTGTAGCTCTTGCAATTTTTGTCTTTTACAGCCCAAATCAAAGTTTCGTGATTATTCGTAAATCTTCGCCCGTTAAGATTTGGCAGAGCGTCAGTTTTGACCCAAATAACATCGTTTAAAAACCAAATTCCTAAATCCTGCATAATCGTGCCTACACGAAAAATATTGTGATACATTCCGATAACCCAAATCGTTCCTGTCGGTTTTACAATTCTTTGGCACTCGCCAAGCCAATTTTTTGTAAAA
>JAZDNE010000024.1:0-4729 GCA_043800235.1 bacterium
GTTAAAACGATCGTAGTTGCCAAGATCGTAAAGATGTATGACAGTACCATTTTTTTTGTCATTTCGAGGAGCAAAGCGACGAGAAATCGCTTAGACTCGTTAATAACGAATAACAAGTCAGTAGCGCGAAAACAAGGCGAAGGGATCTCTCCTCCCTTCGGTCGTCGAGATGACAGAAAGAAAGGTCGTCGAGATGACAAAAAGAAAGGTCGTCGAGATGACAGAAAAGAGCGGTCGTCGAGATGACAGAACATTTTTTTTTTGTCATTTCGAGGAGCAAAGCGACGAGAAATCGCTTAGACTCGTTAATAACGAATAACAAGTCAGTAGCGCGAAAACAAGGCGAAGGGATCTCTCCTCCCTTCGGTCGTCGAGATGACAGAAAAGAGCGGTCGTCGAGATGACAAAAAAAAACGGCATTCAGTGGCAGTTCCATTCTACAACAAAAATTTATGAAATTAAAATATCATATTTGGACAATCGGTTGCCAAATGAATAAAAGCGACAGCGAAAGAATAGCCGCTTTTTTGGAAAAAAACGGCTATAATCCTTGTATGAATGAGGACGATGCTGATTTGATAGTTGTTGTCGCATGTTCCGTAAGACAATCCGCGGTTGATAGAATTTACGGAAGAAGCGCGAGATATGAAAAATACAAGAAAAAAAATCCAAATTTAAAAACTGTTTTAACAGGATGCGTTTTGGATGTTGATAAAAAAAAATTGATTAAAAAATTTGATTTAATATGCGATATAAGAGAAATTGAAAAAATACCAAATATTACTAATGAAAAAATAGGAAATATTTTAAATTATTCATATTTTTCTATCGCTCCTAAACACTGCTCCCAATTTCGAGCTTATATCCCTGTAATGACTGGATGCAATAATTTTTGCGCTTATTGCGTCGTGCCATTCACGAGGGACCGCGAATATTCGCGTCCAGTTTTAGAAATTTTTGAAGAAGTTAATGATTTGGTAAAAAAAGGATACAAAGAAATTACGCTTATTGGACAGAATGTGAATAGTTATAGCGGCAAAACATTTCCGCTATGTCGTCCTCTCTGTCAAGTGGATATTGAGCAAGATAAATTTTTAAATTTTCCAGAACTGCTCCGTCTCATAAATTCCATCAAAGGAGATTTTTGGATTCGATTCGCGACCAGTCATCCCAAAGATATGAGCGAAAAATTGATTGACGCAATCGCTGAATGCGAAAAAATAACGCCATATATTCATCTGCCCCTTCAAGCTGGAAGCGATAAAATTTTAAAAATGATGAATAGACAATATACTCGCGCGCGTTATCTTGATTTAATAAAAAAAATTAAAAACTGCGTCCCGAACGCGATGATTTCAACAGATATTATAGTAGGGTTTCCCGGAGAAACAAAAAAAGATTTTCTCGAGACTGTTGATATATTTAAAAAAATAAAATATTCGATGGCATATATCGCGAAATACTCCCCTCGCGCGGGCACAGCCGCTTATAATCTAAATGACAATATTTCTCCCGACGAAAAAGCGAGAAGAGAACGGATCCTAAATAAGATATTAAAAGAAACCGCGCTTGAGAACAATAAAAAATTCATCGGTAAAACCGTTCGCGTTCTTATTGAACAACAAGCAGGAAATAATTATATCGGAAAAACAGCGCAGTTTATAAACACGAAAATAATTGAAACTAAAAACGAAAAAACACAAGATATAAAAATAGGGCAGTTTATAGATATAAAAATTACACAAGCAACCTCTTTCGGAATGGAGGGGGTGATTTAAATGCGTGGTGATTTTTTATTTTTTCTCTTTAATTTCTTTCTTTATTTTTTCGATAAATTCCATTTTCCCCATTTCAATAATTTCTTTTTGTCCGCGGACATTGATATTCAATTTATCAGAACCAATTTCTTTATCTCCAATAACTAAAATATAAGGTATTTTTTCAGCGCGGGCTTTTCGTATTTTATTCCCGACTGTTTCGTCGTTTGAATCGACTTCAACGCGGAAATCGGAGGTCTTGAATTCATCCGCGAGTTTTTGGCAATGCTCAATATGTTTTTCGCCAACGGAAATTATTTTTACCTGAACCGGCGAGAGCCAAACAGGGAACGCGCCGGCGTAGTGTTCGATTAAAACTCCGATAAATCTTTCAAATGAGCCGAATAACGCTCTATGCAACATATATGGTCGTTCTTTCTCTCCATTATTATTAACAAATGTCATATCAAATCTTTCAGGCAAATTAAAATCAAATTGCAAAGTGGAACATTGCCATTCTCTTCCGATGGAATCTTTTATTTTAAAATCCAGTTTAGGTCCGTAGAATACAGCTCCGCCTATATCTTTTTCAATGTCAAGATTTTTTTCTTTAGCCGTTTTTTCTAAAACTTTTTCAGTAAATTCCCATCCCTCGTCCGTTCCCGCATATTTGTTATTTCTCGGCTCTCTTACAGATAAATATACTTTGTATTCATTAAAACCGAATGATTTAAAAATGAAAATTATAAAATCAATAACGCGTTTTAATTCGTTTTCCACCTGCTCTTTCGCGCAGATTATATGCGCGTCATCCTGAGTGAACCCTCTTACTCTGGTAAGTCCGGAAAGCTCGCCCGATTTTTCATAACGGTAAACCGTCCCGCATTCCGCCCATCTTATCGGAAGTTCTTTGTAGCTGTGAGGCTTTGAATTATATATCGTGATATGAAATGGGCAGTTCATCGGTTTAAGCAAATATTCTTCTTTTATCGTGGCTTTTTTGCCTTCTTTCGCGTCTTCCAGACTTTGTCCCACTTCTAAAGGCGGATACATACTGCCACTATAGAATCCCCAATGTCCTGATGTTTCCCATAATTTTCTGTTTCCGATGTGTGGCGTTCTTACTAACTCATAGCCGGCTTTTAAATGTTCCTGATACCAAAAATCTTCCATAATCCGCCATAGAAGCGCGCCCTTCGGTTGCCATAATCCAAGCCCCAATCCCACTATCGGATCAAACACAAACAAATCCAATTCTTTCCCCAATTTTCTATGGTCTCTTTTCTCGGCTTCTTCCATCATCTTTAAATATTCGTCCAATTCTTCTTTTGTTTCGAAAGCGACTCCGTAAATTCGCTGTATCATTTTATTTTTCTCATCGCCTTTCCAATAAGCGCCGGCAATTTTTGTTAATTTAAAACCGTCCGGATTTATTTCGCCAGTTGATCTAAGATGCGGACCTTTGCACATATTTATAAATTCACCCTGCTGGAAAAATGAAATTTCTTTTTCGCTCTCATTTTTTAAATCTTCGGCAAGCTCGGCTGTATAAATATATCCCTTGTCTTTTAAAAATTTTATACCTTCGTCAATCGTCATTGTTTTTTTCTCGATGAGTAAATTCTCTTTAATTATTTTTCTCATTTCTTTTTCTATTTTTGGAATGTCAGCATCAGTTATCTGATATTCAGCGTCTATATCATGGTAAAATCCGTTCTCAATCGATGGTCCCACCCCGGGAATAGCTTCATAAAGACGCGATAACGCCTGCATAAGGACATGGGAAAGAGAATGTCTCGCGATAATTAAGTTTTCATTTTTATTTTGCATATGATAGTAAAATAATTTTAAATTATAAATTTTAAAATAAAAATTTATAATTTAAATAATTTGAAATCGTTTTAAAATTAAAAAAAACCCATCTTATTACACCAAAAAAATTTGATATAATAGGACGGGGCATAATATGGACATCATAGCCTCGCGGTTCCACCTATTTTCCCTAAAACGGGCTCTTTTTATTATCCTCCGGCTTGGTTCGTTTTTGCGAATTTCATAAATGGGGGCTGTCGCCGAATGCCTCTTTGTCCTAAATTCCCATATTTCGGTCAAATTTTCCAAAAAATCTTTTGGCTTAGCTTAGGCTAAACCGCAAAATTTGTTTGAAAAATTATGCCTCGAAATCTGGAAATTTATGACTAAAGGAACATTCGGCGACAGCCCCAAAAAGAGATTCCTCGGCTACGCTCGGGATGACAAATTTTAAATTGATGACTAAACTTTCTCAAAATAAAATATTACTGGAAAAATTGCGAAATTTAGGAGTTAAGATTATAGACTCTGATTCTGTTTATGTTGAAGGAAATGTGGAAATAGGGGAAGGCTCGATTATCTATCCGAATGTATTTTTGACTGATGCGGTGTTGGGGAGAAATTGTGAAATTGGACCGGTGGCGCAGGTTGTAAGAAGTAAAATAGGAGATAATGCGAAAATTTTATTTACTGCGCAGATAAAAAGATCTGTGGCTGGCGATAATTTAAAGATGCATCATCATAGTTATCTGGGCGATGCTGAAGTCGGAAATAATATAAATTACGGCGCTGGAGCGATAACATGCAATTATGATGGGAAAAACAAAAATAAAACTGAAATCAGCGACGATGTTTTTATCGGATGCAATGTGAATTTAATCGCGCCGATTGTGATAGGCAAGGGATGTTATATAGCCGCCGGTTCGACATTGAAAGCTGGACTTGAAACTGGGGAATTGAATTTGATTGTGTGTCGGGAGAAGGATATATATATTAAAAAGTTAAAAGTTTAAAGGGGACTGTCGCCGAATGCTCCTTTAGTCATAAATTGCAAGATTTAACAGGCATAATTTTTCAAACAAATTTTGCGGTTTAGCCTAAGCTAAGCCAAAAGATTTTTTGGAAAATTTGACCGAAATATGGGAATTTAGGACAAAGAG
>JAZDNE010000033.1:0-4637 GCA_043800235.1 bacterium
AAATTCCAATAATGATAATTTACTGCCGATATAATTCATAAATTATTCTTCCTCGGGATATAATTTTTTAAAAACTTGATCTACGGCTTCTTTTGCTGATAGTTCGCTTATCTTTTTTACAATAATTTTTCTATACTCAACAGGATCATATTGATAACATCCCTTGCATCCTAATTCTTCGGAATAATTTTCATCCCCTATATAAAAATCATATGGGTTACCCTTGATATTTTTTGCGCTCCAACGCTTATTTGTTTCTTTGCACCGTTTACAAATTTGTCTTTTTATATCATTAGCAACCTTTGAAAGCGGTTGAAAATCAGTTAATTTTTGCTCTGATAGACTTGAAATTCTATGATTATTCTTTCTTCCCTCTTTATGATCGATCTCAATTTTTGTATTTTCCGAATTTCCATTAACCCCAAGCATCACGCATTTTTGTGTCTTATAAAAATCTTTTATGTCTTTTCTAATATTTTGATTAAAAAAATTTTTAGTATTAAAACCTACCAGTCGAATCCTGTCTATAGAATTTCCTGATGTTATTTTTTTATCAGTTTCAACCTTGTATTCTTTTGCCAAGTTAGAACTAGGTCTACACCAACTACCTCCATTTCCAAGCTGAAGTTCTTTATATTTGCCAACAAATTCTGATTTTGAAACCCATCTACTTTCTCCATTTTTATTTGGTTTCGCAAGTTCTAAAAATAAATCTTTTTTTGTCATATTGAAATTTATTAGTTTAAAATGGTAGCTTTTTTAAAATTAAATAAAACAAATTCTTCTCCTGTTGCATCGGGGTCATAATATCTAATTCCATCATAACCCATAGATAAAACTTTTTCTTCTAAATTATCCATATTTTGTTGTAAAAAACTTTGGTCATCAAGTAAATTAAGAAAATTAAAATTGCATCCTATTTTTAGAGTAAAGTCTTGTGGATTATCCAAGTTTTCAGAATAAAAATTTACCAATGCATTTTTATCTCGCCCTAAATACAAGCCCATACCAACGCCGCGATTTGATTTTTTAACTTTATCCCCATCAAACCCATTGCTGATAATTTCATCCTTGTCTTTTTGAGAATTAGCTTGATGGTAGTAAATTCCATCTACAAAATTATTTGGATCGCTTAAATTAACAGTATAATCTCTGTTTCCATATTCTGCCATTAAATATTCTTCATATTTTTTATGAAGCTCTTTTACTTCTTTTTTTTGTTTGTTAAAACTTTTCATTTTTTGAAAATTAAAATATATTCGTGTTTAAAAATATAATAATCGCTTGAAAGCGCCCTATATCGCCAAATCCCTTCTTTGTTTTGTTTGGCGCGATTGCCTGCCATATTTTTAATTATAATACTTTTCAGCGTTAATCCCAATTTTTGCGCCTCGTTCATGCAATAAAATCCTAAAGGTATCCATTTGCCCGCAGTATATTTGTCGCCGATAACAATTGCTAAATATCTGCTATTTTCTAAAATTTCAATTGTATTTTTTAAAACCTCTGCAAATTTCCCTAAAAATTCTTTTAAAGATTTAGCGTTTGATAAATCATCTTTTAGATCACTAAATTTAATTATATCGGCATATGGCGGGTGTAAAATTGCTAATTGTACATTTTTCTTTTTGTGATTTTTTAAAACTTCTTTTACTTTTTCAAAAGTTTCAATTTTTGTGCTATCGCCAACAATTAAATCAGAAAAATTATTTTTTGGCTCAACATTTTTTTCGACATAATCAACCAACTTTTTTTGAATATCAATGCCGATAAAATTTCTGTTTAGACTTTCCGCTTCATAAGCTGTCGTTCCGCTTCCTAAAAATGGATCAAAAACAATTTCATTTTTCTTTGTATATCTCAAAATCAACTGGCGTGGAATTTGCGGAATAAAATTGCCGTGATAAAAACCATTATGTTTTCCCGTTTTATCTCTTTCGGGAATAATCCAAAGGCTATCAGTCCAAATCTCTGATTCTTTCCAGTTATCTAAATCTAAATCATTAAAAATTGGCATGGACTATTTTATTAAAATTTCAAATTATTCTAGTACTCTCTTAATTTAATTCTGTCTACTGTGGTTATACTTAAATTTTTTTCTGGCATCCTTAACGGTGAATTTCCATTGAATGGTCAATTTTTCATCATTCCGGCAATTTTGCCAATATCCAATTTCCTGTTTTAGTTTTTCTTCCGCGGGGATTCGACGATTCAGACATTGTCTTCCAGCGATGCTCAGTTCAATTTCGGCCATATTGAGCCAGCTGGCATGTTTGGGCGTATAATGAAATTTTATCCTCTTTAAAATACAGCTTGCTTCCATTTCGGGAAATGTTTCATAAAAAGATTTTTCAAAATGGGTGTTGAGATTATCCAACACAATATGAATTTTTTCAGCATTGGCATAATGGTTTTCCGAAAGTTCTTTGATAAATTGGGCAAAGTCCGGTTTTTTGCGATAGCGAGTGACTTTTAACTGCCTTTGTCCGGCTTTAGGTTCGACGCTTAAAAAAATATTTCTGGTTCCGTTGCGTCGGTATTCATAGTCGGCGCGTTTCAGCTTGCCAGCCTTGGCTCTTAATGGTTTTCGAGCGTCTTGGAGCAATTGTTTGCTCTTTTCATCCACGCAGATAACCGGCTCGATCGGATTGTATGGCTTTTGATAGAGATTCAACACATCCTCCATTCTTTCCTTAAACTGTTTATTAACTTTCGGAACGCACCACATTTTTTTCCCGCCAGGGCTTAATGCCCCGATTAGCAAGATACGACCAGATAGCGACGGTGGAAATCGTTTTTACCTTCCCGTCTTTAATCATTTGTTTTTGCAAGAGTTCCAGCGTCCAGCGGGTTCTGCCCTTCGGCGGATCGCTGCAGGCAATGGCAATCAAATGAGCTTCGGATTTATCATCAAGCTTGGCGGGCTGTCCGGTTCGGGGAGCATCATATAGGGCGCTTTCCAAACCGTCCGCGACAAAGGCTGTCCTTATTCTCTGAACAGTCCTCTTGACAACTTCCGTCTCTTTGGCAATTTCCGCATCGGTTTCCTTTTGATCGGTTTTTAAAAGAATGCGCGCTCTTTTGATAATTCTGGCGCCGTTTTTTCCTTTACCGGCAATGCCTTTTAAAATTTCCTTTTCTCTCCTCGAGAGTATAACGATATGTTTAGGCTGGTATTTTTTATTCATTTTTGTTTTTGTGAATAATTATACCGATACTATATCATTATATTCTTGAATAGACAAATTTAAACTAATGAAGTACTAGGTAGAAAGATTACGTAAGAATCTGGCCTACCTTTTTTTCTTTAGCTTTTTTAAAATAATGCACGGCTGTTGCAATATCAAAAACAGCCATTCCCATTGGATTAAACATTATTGTCTCGTCGAGGCATATTTTTTTTGAGAAATTATCATAAATAATATCCGTAATATTAATCGTATCTTTTTTTTCGAGTCCTTTTTCAATGTGGAACATTTCAATATCTGTATTTTCTCTGCAGACTTCATTCCAGTCATCAACGATAATATTTTTTTTCACATGGTCGTATATATCCGTTTTAAAATCTCGCAATGAAATATTTAGTATGAGCGATCCTTTTTTTGGTTTTTTGTCGATGTAGCGATTTTTTGATGTGGTGCATGTGATAAAAACATCCGCATTGTAATAAGCTTCTTCCCAATTTTTTGCTATGATTACTTTATCTCTCAAAGAAAGGTTTATCGAATTTTTATTAATTTCGCGCAGGTCGTATAAATATATTTTTGATATTTTATCACCCAATATTTTTGTAACCATATTAAAATGATGCTGTCCGATAGGCCCCCATCCAATAATGCCTAAATTGAAATTTCTCAGTGGCTTTATTTTATCGAATTGTTTTAACATAAGACCGCTTACCGAGACTGTTCTGATTATGCTTAATAATGACGTGTTTATAATCGCATCAATTTCTCCAGTAGTAGAGTTATTCAAGATCACAACACTATGCGCTCTTGGGATATTTTTTTCTATATTTTTTGGAAAACTCGCTATCCATTTAATGCCTGCCATATCGAATTTTTTGCCAACGAATGCTGGCATGGCAATGATCCTATTATTTAAATCTCTAAATCTTAAATAAGGTTTGATAGGTTGAGAATAATCATTTTCTTTTAAGCAGCTTATTGCTTCCATAATTGCATTAATGCTTTCATCCCAATTTATGCCCGTTTGTCTTATATGTTTTTCATTTAAATATAACATTTATTTACATTTATCTTTATTGATAAAATCGCTATACCATTCTTGATTATAAATCGTATTCATATACCGATCTCCTCTATCCGGAAATATCATTACAACCTTTGGTTTTTTGCCATACTTCTTTTCAGCAAAATATTTTTTTACTGCAGCAAAAACTGTCCCAGAAGATCCACCCGCAAAAATGGAATGATGTTCCAATAGCTCATGGCACATTTTTACACTGGAAATTTCATCCATTATTACCACTTCGTCAATTTTAGCCCTTTTTAATATTTTTGGAACAATGCTCGAACCCATACCGTAAATATGTCTTTTTTTAGGTAATCCTCCAAATATTACGGAACCTTCGATATCTACAGCGATTATTTTTACATTTGGAAAACGTTCTTTTA
>JAZDNE010000046.1:0-6041 GCA_043800235.1 bacterium
GTTAGATGTAGCAGGATCAGCAGGCATAGATGGCATTTTAACGATGACAGGCAGTTCCGCGAATATAGCGCTTGGCAGTAATTATCTTTCTGGCGATGGTGGAGACGAAGGGGTATTCGTTGACGGAAGCGGTAAAGTGGGGATCGGAATAGCAAGTCCTGGACAGAAATTAACCGTATCGCCGAACTCTGGGATGACCTTTGTATTGGGCGGACTACCTAATCCTGTCATGAGCGTCGGCGCATACGGAGGTAGCCCGAGCGATGGCATAGGTTTCTTTTCGCACGACACGACTTCAGGATATATCGGCTGGGTAGGAGCTATCAGAACAGGGGCTGAAAGTGGAGGTTGGGGCAGTAAGACATTAAGATTTCAGGTTCCAGATGTGGCTGGTAATGTTATAAGCGCGTTGCGAATTCAAGGAGGAAGCGGCAAGGTCTACATCGGGACATCGGAGTCCGAATCCTCGAAGAATATGTTAGATGTGGACGGTCGTATGGCAGTTGGATCGGGGTATGCCGGGGTAAAAGATGCGCCAAGTGAGGGTATGATAATAGAAGGAAATGTTGGGATCGGTACGGCGACGCCGGATGCGAAATTGACAGTGTCGGGACAAATAAAAATTACTGGCGGGTCGCCGGGAAGCGGAAAGTTTTTAAAATCTTCTGACTCATCAGGACTTGCGTCATGGGGTAGTATTACAGTATCTGATGAATATAGTTGTTCATATACATCGTGCAGTATCGGCGTTCATAAGGTTTGTTTCCTAACATATATAAAAAACCAAGAAGATGATAAAAATGGAACTCAGGCAACTTATGTTTCAGGACAAAGCGGAGGAGAATGGATGATATATGTGCAGAATGATTTTCTTACTGTAAACGCCCGTTGTTTAGATTGGTAGGCGGGGAAATAAATAATATGCTAAACCGCAAAAAATGTTTATAAAATTATGTCTGGTAAATCTTACAATTTATGATTAAAAGAGCATTCGGCTAACGCCGTCATTCTAAATGAAGCGGAAGGTGCAATAACAGATCCCTCGGCAAGCTCGGGATGACAAAAAATCGTATTCTTCTACCCCCTAATTATAGTTTTTTGTCGTGAATAAAATAAGACTCCATTAAAGGAGTCTTATTTTATTTTTTATTGCGACGCGCAAGTTAGGTTAAGAAGTTATAGTTTCATTTTTATTTTCGTCTTCTGCTGGCTGTTTTTTAGTATTTTTTCTTTTAGTTTTTATAGTTTTTACAGATTTTTTTGGTTCCTCTTCTTCTGCTTCTTTTTTAGTTGTTTCTTCTGCTATAGATTCAGCTTCTTCTTTAAGGCTCAAGCCTATTCTATGGTTTTCGATGTTCATAGAAATTATAATAAACTCTTTTTTGTCTCCGATTTTGGCAATTTTTTCTATGTTGGGATAATTTCCTCCCGACATCTGCGAAATATGCGCGAGTCCTTGCAATTCTTCATCCAATTTCACAATAAGACCATAAGGATTTACTTTTACTATTTCTCCAATTATTGTTTGACCGATAGAGTATTTATTTTTTGCCTCGTTCCAAGGATTTACAGATAGTTGTTTCGCGGATAGAAATATTTTTATCCCGTCTATGTTTATAATTTTTGCTTTTATTCTTTGACCTTCTTTCATATGATTTTTCAGATTTTCTATTTTTTGCCAAGCGATTTCGGATATATGGATTAAACCTTCAGCAGGGGTTATATTAGTTTCTTGCTCATCGCTTATTATTTTTTTATCGATTTTTACAAAAGCGCCAAAGTCGGTTATTACGGTTATTATCCCTTCAATTATATCTCCGAGTTTAAATTGCGCCATCACTTCATTTTGCATTTCAACGGCCACTTCTTTTTCTGATACGATAACTACTTCGCCTTGCTCGGAAGCGCTCATAACTTTTACAAAAATTTCTTGATTTATCAATTTTTTTAGTTTTTCAAGTATTTTTCCTTTATCTCCGCCATGCACTTTAGGATAATGTTCTCCGGCAAGTTGAGATACAGGAAGAAAAGCTTCCATAGAAAATATTTTTATAATCAGCCCTCCTTTATTCGCTTCTTTGATGATGCCTTTAACGATTTTTCTTTCTTTTATAGATTTTTGAAGCTCTTCCCAAGTTTTTGTTTCCCCTGCCGCTCTAAAGGACAATTCCATTTCTCCATTTTCATTGTCTAATTCTAATATCGTCGCTTCAACTTCGTCGTTTTCTTTTAGATTTTTGTATTCGTCAAGATCATTATAGAGTTCGTCGCCTCTGATTATGCCGGTAGTAAGCCCTTCGATATCAAGACGGACCTCATTTTTTGAAACATTTAAAACTCGGCCTTTTATTAGATCTCCTATAGCGGGAATTTTGAAAAGCTTAGAATCTTTGCCAAAAAGTTTTCCAAGTTCTTCTTTTGTGTTTGTTGTGATTTTTTCATCAGACATAAAGAATAATGCAAAATTTAAAAATCAAAATGCAAAATGTGGAATAAGATAAGCGGTTTTAAGTTTTATCTTATTTTTATATCCTGCATTTTAAGTTTGCATTTATGCGTGTTCTTTCTAATATAAACAACCCCTTTTTTAAGGGTTATTTAGGATGATTTTATATTAACATATAATATCTTGGAAGTATAGTCTTGACAGAAATGCATATTTATGAGTAAAAGTTTATTCTTGAATTTATAAGATATGTGTGATAGGATTGTCCATAGCGGAAAGTCAAAAATTTATAAAGTTTAAAGAAAGTTCAAAATTTAACTTTGAATTTTTATTTAACGAATTTGTAATAATATGTCCATATTTAATAAATTATTTAAGGATCCGAATGAGAAAGTTATCGCGAAAATTCGGCCTATCGTGGAGAAAATCAATAAATTGGAGCCGGAGTTCGAGAAACTTACTGATGAGGAATTAAAAAATAAAACGGAAGAATTAAAAGCAAGTCTTAAAGAGAATAAGAAAAAATACGCGGGAGAAGTGGAAAAAATTGAAAATGAAATTGAAAATACCGCGAGCCAAAATGAAAAGCAAAAGTTAAAATTTAAGCTTTTGGAAAAAAGAAATTCGCCATTTGACGATATTTTGCCTGAAGCTTTTGCTTTGGTAAGGGAAGCGGGAAAACGGACTCTTGGAAAAGAAAAGGCGCGGCATTTTGATGTTCAATTAGTAGGCGGAATCGCGCTTCATCGAGGACAAATCGCAGAAATGAAAACAGGCGAAGGAAAAACTTTAGTTGCTACTTTGTCGTTATTTTTAAACGCTCTTGATGGAAAGGGATGCCATTTAGTAACCGTAAACGATTATTTATCGCGAGTAGGCGCCGGATGGTACGCCCCGATTTATGGTTTGCTTGGAGTTTCGGTCGGCGTTATTATTCACGATAAAGCGTATATTTATGATTTGAATTATACGGACGAAAATCAGTTTGATGAAAGATTAAAACATTTTCGCGAGGCAAGCCGCAAAGATGCGTACGCGGCTGACATAACTTATGGAACAAATAATGAATTTGGGTTTGATTATTTAAGGGATAATATGGCGCAGAGTTTGGAGCAAAAAGTTCAACGAGATTTGCATTACGCTATTGTTGACGAAATCGATAGTATTTTGATAGATGAGGCTCGAACTCCTCTTATTATTTCCGCTCCTCGCGAAGAGTCTTCGGAATTGTATTTTAAAATTGATAAAATAGTAAAAACTTTAGCGGAAGGAAAGAGAAAAGAAAAAAATCAGGGATTGATGGCGCAACTTGAAAAAAAATCTTTCGACGAAGACGGGGATTATAATGTGGATGAAAAAATGAGATCCGCGGCATTAACGCAGCAGGGGATTAAAAAAATGGAAAAAATGTTAGGATTAGAAAATATTTATACTGAAGGAGGAGCGAGACTCGCGCATCATATTGAGCAGGCGTTAAAAGCTAATGTTTTATTCCATCGCGACAAGGATTATGTTGTGAAAGATGATGAAATTATAATTGTTGATGAATTCACGGGACGGTTGATGCATGGAAGACGATATAGCGAAGGTTTGCATCAGGCGATTGAAGCAAAAGAAGGTGTAAAAGTGCAAAGAGAAAGTCAGACTTTGGCTACGATTACATTCCAAAATTATTTTCGGCTTTATAAAAAGCTTGCGGGAATGACTGGCACGGCGGTTACGGAGGCTGAGGAATTTTCTAAAATTTATAATCTTGAGGTTGTTGTAATTCCTACAAATAGATCGCTCGTAAGAAAAGATCTGAATGACAGCATATATAAAACAGAAGAAGGGAAATTTAAAGCTGTTATTCGGGAAATTAAAGAGAGGCATTCAAAGGGACAGCCATTGCTTGTGGGAACGATTGCCATCGAAAAAAATGAGTATTTAAGCGCGCTATTAGAAAAAGAAGGAATTCCGCATCAAATTCTTAATGCGAAACAGCATGAAAGAGAAGCTCAAATTATCGCGCAAGCGGGAAAAGTAGGGGCGGTAACAATCGCTACAAATATGGCGGGCAGGGGGGTTGATATAATTTTAGGCGGGAATCCATCGGATTTAGATGAGGCTAAAAAAGTTCGTGAACTTGGCGGATTGCATATAATCGGAACGGAAAGACATGAATCGCGCAGAATAGATAACCAGCTTCGCGGACGTTCAGGCAGGCAAGGAGATCCTGGATCCAGTCAGTTTTTTGTTTCGATGGATGATGATTTAATGCGTATTTTTGGGTCGGAGAGGATGAAAAGCGTGATGACAAAATTAGGCGTGCCTGACGATATGCCGATTGAAAATAAAATTATTTCAAAATCAATCGAGGCGTCGCAAACCAAAGTGGAAGGTTTTCATTTCGACAATCGGAAGCATATTGTTGAATATGATGATGTGATGAATAAACATAGAGAAGTGATTTATAGGAAGAGAAATGAAATATTGGAAGCGGCTAATTTCACCAGTTCTCAAAGGGGGATAAAGGAGGATTTTTCGGAGGCAGGAGGAGGAAATAAAGGTTTGACTGATGAAGCGAGTTCCGCGCATGGGAAAATCCCCCCGAGCCCGCAAGCGGGCTCGACCTCCTTTAATAAGGGGGGTAAACCAATATTACGCGATATTATCCTAAATATGGTGGAGAAAGAAATTGAGTCGGTTGTGTTTTTTCATACATCTTCAGACAATGAGAAAAAATGGGATATGAAAGAAATAGCGGAAGTTGCTAATACTATATTCCCTTTGACAGATAATGCTATTGAAGAACTTGAAAAATTAAATAGAATGGCTGGAAATAAGGAAGATGACGCGAAAGCAAGAACTCGGATAATAGAATATTTGGCGCGCGAGGCAAAGGATGTTTATTTGAAGTTAAACGAAGAAGTAAAGAAGGCGGGAATCAATATGGAAGAATTAGAAAAAGGGATATTGCTAAGATCTATTGATACGCTTTGGGTTGACCATTTGGATGCGATGGATTATTTGCGTCATAGCATCGGGCTTAAGGGATATGGACATAAAGATCCGTTAATTGAGTATAAAAAGGAAGGGCGGAGAATGTTTATGGAACTTTTGAATATTATACAGCATGAGGTAGTTTACAGTATTTATAAAGTTGGGTTTGCGACTCATATTTCTTCTTCTGTTATGCAAAATGCAAATATGAATATGTCTGGCGCGGAAAAAACGATGCATAAAGGAACGGGGGGGTTATTAAAAGCGGCGATGTCTGCTATGCAAGGAATGGCGGCTATGGGAAAAGAGGTTTTAAGCGGTGATCGCGCGGGCGTTATCGCGGAAAAGGCGAAAAATGAGGAGGGATATAAAGTCGGGCGAAACGATCTTTGCCCATGCGGGTCGGGGAAGAAGTTTAAAAAGTGTTGCGGGCGGTAATAATAGAATTATAAATTGGGAAATTTTTTATTTAAAGGGACTGTCGCCGAATACCTCTTTGTCCTAAATTCCCATATTTCGGTCAAATTTTCCAAAAAATTTTTTCCCCTTAGCTTAGGCTAAACCGCAAAATTTGTTTGAAAAATTATGCCTCGAAATCTGGAAATTTATGACT
>JAZDNE010000060.1:0-13835 GCA_043800235.1 bacterium
GAAAAATGAACGCGTCTTTTTCCCAAAGAAAAACATCTTTCCCTAATCGATCTTTCAGCATTGATTCAAACATTTGATATCTTTCTCGCACTTTTGACTGTCTAAATAAATCTTCCGCTTCATCGTAAGTAAATTGCGCCGAAATAATTCCATGTTTTTCAAAATGCGCAAGATCTTCGCTGGTAGCATAGGCAATCATGGCATTTTTTCCGTCATAGACAGTATAAAAAAGATAATATATTCCATCCAAAAAAACGACGCGAGGATCTTCTATGCCTTTTTTTTCAAAGTCATGTTCGGGAACCAAAATTGGATGATCAAGCCGATTAACTACTTTACCATTTTCATCAATTTGACAATATCCGATTGAAGAAACAAGATCTCCCTTTCGCACTGCTCGATAAAACATGTGCGTAATTCCATTCGCTTCAATACACGTCGGATTGAGCACCGCTTCGTTTTCAAACGGCAAATTAGAAGCCTCTAGAATAATTCCTTCGTCTTTAATTTGAACCATAAATATTTTTAAAGCTTAATTAGGCGCTCAAGTGGGTATGCCTGGGATAAAAATAACGCCCTCCCATTAAAGTCTGACGTTATTACGCCTGAAATTCATCATTCCTCACTTGTTCACACTACCACATTTGCAGGTTTTTTTCAATCTGCTGATACTACTTTTATCCATGATTTATTGTCGTTCATTATGTTTAGGTCAGAAAGCTTGAATCCCGCTTGAAGCAACAAAAATAAGGCTTATACAAGTCTTAAAATAAATTTGGCTCCGCGGGCAGGACTCGAACCTGCAACCAATTGATTAACAGTCAACTGCGCTACCACTGCGCTACCCCGGAATATTTTTCAAGAAAACAAAAAAAACATTTCTGCTTTCCTGTAATTCACCCTGCAACAAATACCGCAGTGTAAATTTATTATTTATTTAATATGAAAATTTATAATTTGTCAATATTATTATTCTTAAATCGCTCCAGCTAATTTATCAGCCTATTTTCATCTAAAAATTTTTAAAATAAATAATTTACAACTTGCAATTTTTAATAGTCTTTCAATTTCTTAATCCCGTCTTGCTTGCGAATTTTTTCTAAAGCTTTCGCTTCGATTTGACGAATCCGTTCGCGCGTTACATTAAATTCTTTGCCCACTTCTTCTAAAGTATGAGAAACTCCGTCTGTCAATCCGAATCTCATCTCAAGAATTTTTTGCTCGCGCGGAGACAATTTCTTTATAACTTCCTGAACATAATCGCGCAATAATTCTAAAGCCGCGGATCTGTCAGGCGTCATAGTTTTTTGATCCTCAATAAAATCTTCAAGTTTGCTATCCTCCTCATCTTCGCCCATGCTTGTTTCTAATGAAATCGTATCTTGCGATATTTTAATAATATTGCGAACTTTATCAATTACTTCGCTCATCTCCGAGGCTATTTCTTCAGGCATTGGCTCTCTTCCTAAATCTTGAATTAACTGCCGTTCAACTTGCTGTAATTTATTGATTGTTTCAACCATATGCACAGGGATTCTAATAGTTCGCGACTGATCCGCCAATGCCCTTGTAATCGCTTGCCTAATCCACCATGTCGCATAAGTGGAAAATTTATATCCTTTTTTATATTCAAATTTTTCAACTGCTCGAAATAATCCAATATTCCCTTCTTGTATTAAATCCAATAAAGTAAGACTTTTTCCTGTAAACTTTTTCGCAATCGAAACGACTAATCTTAAATTAGCTTTAATTAATTTATTTTTTGCTTCCTCATCGCCTTTTTCTTTTCTTTTCGCGAGCGCGATTTCCTCCTCGCTTGAAAGAAGCGAGACCTTGCCAATCTCGCGTAAATACATCTGAATTGAATCCGTGGAAATATCTCCCAGATCAAATTTATCAATCAAAGATTTCTTTTTTTCTTCTTTTGTCTTTTTTTCTCCAGTCTTTTTTATTTCATCGGAAATTTTTAAAATTTCTCCTAAAAATCCACCCTTTTTTTCGACTAATTCTATCCCATTATCTTCAATTTTATCCAAAAATTCCTCATATAAATCAAGATAATTCTCAAATTGAGGAAAAGTTTGCAGTATTTCGTAATCTGTAATAAACCCTCGAAGTCTTCCTTTTCGTATAATTTCATTTATAACCTCGCCACTAGGCGCGATTATTTTACTCTCCGCTTCTTTTTTCTCAACTGCCGCGATTTTTACAGATCTCTTTCTAAAAATTTCTTTTCTGAAATAGGCTTTATGTTTATTAAATGTTTTTTCTTTTATCGCTTTCTTCTTTATTTTCATTTTTTTAACATTCTTTTTTTTATTCCTATCAATTATTTTTTGTTGTTTCATTTTTTTTAATATATTTTTCATATTTTTAAAACCATAAATACCGCATTACTTCATCTCTCTCGTAATTATCCTTGCTTCTTTTGAAAGACTTTCAATTTTCTTAATATCATTTAGGCTTTCCGCTTTCCCTATTTCCATTTGAAGCGCGGAAAGTTTTCTTTTATTATACTGCCGTTTAAGCCTTAAAATAGCTTCCTCTATTTCTATCTTTATCCGTTGCGCGTTAATGACTTCCTCTCCTTCTTTGTAGTTTAAAATCTCTCTTTCTCCATACATAAGCAGTTCGTCCAAATACATTTCTAAATCTTTCTTTTCCGACAAAGGAATGCTTAATTCATCTTTAAATACGCCCATATTAAAATTTCCTAATTCTGATATGCTATCTTTATTGTTAGTATAATAAATAATAAGCTCTTTGTAAAGCGAACTCAACTTGCTATCAATAATATACTCCAGCATCAATTTTTCGATAACATAAGGAAAATTTTCAAAATAAATAAGAGAAAGAGAAATAATCCGTTCCGCCGCCGTCCAATCTTTATTTTTTCCCATTGCAAAATCTTTAATTATTGTTTTTTCGCTTTTTATGTCCGAACTTTTTATTTTTTTAATCGCTTCTCTCAAAATATTTTCAGCCACATTCAAATGCGCGGACAATTTTTGCAGATAATGAGTCTGCTCAATTTTATCCGATATTTTTAATATAAGAGGCAAAAGCTTTTTCGCAATATTTTTTTTGCCTTCGGCATTAGAAATATCAAACTGAGAAAAAATTTCATTAAAATAATGCTCAATAAAATTTTGTGAATTTTTTACCGCCATTTCCCATTGCGCGGGATTTTTTCTAATACACTCGTCAGGATCTTTTGCCCCCTCTATTTTAACAATTTTTATATTCATTTCCGCCTCAAGCGCTAAATCAACGGCTCGTCTTGCCGCATTTTTTCCCGCTTCGTCTTCATCAAAACAAAGCGCGATATTATTTGTATATCTTTTTATAATTTTTATATGTTCGGAAGTTAAAGATGTTCCTGATGCGGCAACCACATTTTTATAACCCGCCTGATGGCATGATACAACATCCATCTGCCCTTCGACAATTACCGCTAAATCCCGCTTTTTTATTTCCATCTTGGCTTTATCCATAGCATACAATATTCTGCTTTTATCGTACGCAATCGTTTGCGGAGAATTTATGTATTTGGCGGACTGGTTATTCGACACACACCCCAAAATATCCAAATTTCCACCATCAGAGTGGTTAGTGGCGCGCTTATCCAATATCCGTCCGGAAAATGCCACAGTGTTTCCATTTATATCTTTTATTGGAAACATTATTCTATTTCGAAAACGATCATAATAATCATTCCCGCTTTGTTTTTTTATAATTAACCCCGCTTTTTCCATTTCCAAAGCAAAAAATCCTTTTTTCCTAATAGCATTATATAAATTATCCCATGAATCCGGCGCAAAACCGATTTTAAATTCGTCAATCGCGGAATTATCAATCGCGCGATCTTTTAAATACTCTCTAGCGCATTTTGCCGCGTCCGCGTTCAATAATACCTGATAAAAAAATCTTGACGCCGCATCTAAACAATCTAATATCCTATTGCGCTGGCTTGTTAATTTAGGATCTTGTTTTTTAAGTTCAACTCCTGCTTTTCCTGCTAAAATTCTTAAAGCGTCTTTAAATTCCACTCCTTCCATTTCCATTACAAAATCAAAGATGCTCCCGCCTTTCCCGCAACCGAAACATTTCCATATCTGCTTTTCTCGAGAAACCATAAAAGACGGCGTTTTCTCGTTATGAAATGGACAAATCGCCTTAAAATTAGCCGGTCCCGCCGGAATCAGCCGTATATACCCTGAAAGCACATCTATAATATCTAATCTTGATTTTATTTCATTGATATTATCCACAAATAAGTTATAAAGAAAGTATAAAGTTGCAGAGTTCAGATTATAAAAATTAAACTGGGAAACTTTATAACTTTACGAACTTTACAAACTTTCTACTATTATCCCCCATCTTATCCCAAACCGCGAAACCTTGCAAGCAATCTATTTTTTACCCCAACGCTTCCCAATTCATCTCAAAAATGCTTTTCATGGTCATATAAATTTTTTCGCTTTCTATTATAAGTCCGATTTTTTCATTGAACGGAACAATTGAAATTTTATTTTTTCCGAAAATATTAACGGAAGCTTTAATCGGAAAACGGGTTGGGTTTATCAGGCGAGTAGTTCGGAATTCCTTTGATTCACGCGCTTTGTATTTTTTACCGTCTTCATCCCCGGGCATTATCATTCTAATCCAAATTTTTCTCTTAATTCTCTCCGGAATAAAATACTCATTAAAAAAATCCTTGCACAGCGCGAAATGCCCAACTTCGGATGCCCATACCAAACATTCCTCGCCTTCATAGCTTAAAATTTCTTTGTATATCTCTTCAATTCCCGCGTCCCCTTCGTAAAATCTAACCTTCGGTTTTTTATCTATCACATTTACGATTGATAAAAGTTCCGGCAATATATTTTCAATTTGCTTCGTCTTTTCATGCAATTCTTCTTTTATCTTTCTTGGGTCTTCCGCGTAAAAATAAGTTTTTTTTCTTTTTATTATCTCGCGCATCAAGCCTTTCTCTTTAAGCCGAGCAATGACATGATAAGCGCTTGTCCGATTCACGCCTGATTTTTTTGATATGCGTTGGATTACGGTTTCTCCTAGTTCCAGCGAGGCGAGATAAATTTTTGCCTCTTTCTCGTTTAGACCGAGTTTTATTAAATCTTTGTAAGTCATATTGAGGGAAAACTAATTTAGGGACTGTCGCCGAATGCTCCTTTAGTCATAAATTTCCAGATTTTGAGGCATAATTTTTCAAACAAATTTTGCGGTTTAGCCTAAGCTAAGCCAAAAGATTTTTTGGAAAATTTGACCGAAATATGGGAATTTAGGACAAAGAGGTATTCGGCGACAGT
The DNA here is from genome assembly GCA_043800235.1 of bacterium. Classification (GTDB taxonomy): domain Bacteria; phylum Patescibacteriota; class Patescibacteriia; order JAZDEU01; family JAZDEU01; genus JAZDNE01. The sequence continues at coordinate 5,331 of JAZDNE010000060.1, forward strand.
CCCATTTAAACAAATTTTTAACGAATTGATACAAATCACGAATATTTAGTTATTTTTGTTGAAAAAATGGTCAACATTTTGACATTATCATTTTTATCGCTAAAAGTCAACAGTTAAGCTAAAAAATAGGCATAAAAAGTATTTTATTTTAAAAAATTATCATTTATTGTTGAATATTTGCGCTATTTTATTTATAGTTATTTATTGTTCATTATTTCACAACAAAAAAAGGAGAAAAAAAATGAAAGTTCTTTTAATAAACCCTAATCTTGTAAATCCATTTAAACCATTTTTTATAGAAGACGAAGAAAAATTTTTAAATGAAACATTTCCATCTTTGGGAATTAATTTGTTAGCGAGTATTTTAAAAGATGCCGGGCATGAGGCGATAGTTTACGACCATTTGCTTGAATATCTAAAGTCTGGGAGTGGCGCATTGGATATTTTAAAAGGAGCTGAAAAAATTTTTTCTAAAAACTGTTTCGACTTTGTGGGTATCACCACGATTTCGAACACTCGCAAGGCAAGTTTTGATTTGGCGCGCTTGGCGAAAAAATACGGGAATGTTGTCGTTTTAGGCGGACCTCATTCAATAATGTACGAGCAGATTCTGCGTCTATATGATTTTGTAGATTATGTAGCGGTAGGCGAAGGAGAAAAAACAATTTTAAATCTTGTAAATTTTTTAGCGGGGAAAGCGAAAGATTTAAAAGGAATAGCTTTTCGAAAAAATGGAAAAATTAATTTAGAGCCGCAGGAAATCGCGAATCTTGACAATTATCCGCCTCCAGATTATTCCACTTATTTTAACTTTTCTCGAAAGCCTAAAAAAATTTCCATGGTTTCTGAAAGGGGCTGTCATGGATGCGCGTATTGCCAAAACTATTGGGGACGAACTATGAGATCAAAGTCAGCGAAAAATGTCATCTCGGAAGTTCGTGGCAATGTGGAAAAATATGGGATTAGAAAGATTACTTTTCAGGATGATAATTTTATATTTGATAAGCCGAGGGCAATTAAGATTTTAAATGGAATAAGGAGTTTAAAACTTGAAATTGATTTGATCGGGCGAGCGGATTTTATTGATAAGGAACTGGCGAAAGTTATGAAAAGCGCGGGAGTAAAGAGCATTTTTATCGGAGTTGAAACAGGCGATGAAAAAATAAGAATGGAAAAAATGGGGAAAAATTTGACTGATGAGCATATCAGAAAAGCAGTAAAAGCTCTCAAAGACGAGGGAATCTTTGTTTGCGGATATGTTATGCTCGGCTATCCTGATGAAACGGATAATGACATTCGGCGAACTTTTTATTTCTTGAAAGAGCTTCAGCTTGATAGGATTAATTGTTCTATCACTCACATAAACGCCTTTTCTCCTTTATACCGGCAAATTTTGTCTCGCGGGTTAATCGCAGGAATTAAAGAATGGTCTGATGAGAACCGAAGCAGAGTCTATCTCCACTCGCGAAAACGGCTTTTAATTTTATTAGCGATAAGGAAAATATTTTTACAACATTTTTGTAAAATTGGTCGCGCGCATGAGCATTACACAGCGCTCGAGTATGACGATGATTATACTTTTACAGAAGAAGAAATTTTATTAGCCAGAGCAGAGGCTAAGAAAATTTTAGGATGTTAAAAAATATTTTAAATTTTGCTATTTCTTCATCCCCGCATCGGTTAAATAATCGATGCGGTTTTTTTGACTTTTTAAAAAGAAATAGTATAGCTACCGCAAAATAAATTCTGGGATTTTATAAATCATTAAAATTGTTCAATTCTCGTTGTAGGAACGAGGCATTGCCTCGTTCCTACAACCAAAATTTTCAAGGTTTTTGTTTTGCGGTCGCTATATATTGTTAGTTAGGATGAAAGGAGTGGATAAAATCAATGAAAAATTATTTTATAGCGGAAAAAAAAATATGAATACTATTGCGCTTCAATTATTCATCTTGAAGCGCGTTAAATAGATCGCAAACTCACTTGCAATGCATCGGATCTTGGGGGAATCCGGTGCTTATTTTTTATTTAAAGCCAATTGTGGTATAATGAAAATATCTTTATAGGGACTGTCGCCGAATGGCGTTTTTGCGTCATTCTGAGGAGGAACGACGAAGAATCCCAGAGTTTTTTTCGCTTGACCACGGGATTATTCACCCGCTAAAGCGGGTTCGGAATGACGCGCTAAGCGTTTGGCGATACTCCCTTATAAACTCGCTTTTAAAAAAATAAAATTAATATGCAGACCATAAAACTTGCTCATGGTTCCGGAGGACGGGAGATGGGAGAATTGATAAAATTTATAAGAAAACATATACCATTTACCGGGGATTGGGAATGCTCTGATGAAGATAGCGCCGTATTAAGATACGAAAATTTACACGAATTGTCGCGAAAAAATTCCGCCATAACTCAATCCAATTCATCTATTGCTCAAAACAAGCTCTCAAAAGAGGAAGAATATATCGTTTTTACAACAGATGCTTTTGTGGTTGACCCGATTTTTTTCCCAGGCGGAAATATCGGCGATTTGGCGTTTAATGGAACAATGAATGATTTATTGGCGCAGGGCGCGAAACCATTGGGGATTTCACTGGCGCTCGTAATTGAAGAAGGATTTTCGTTTGACGCTTTAGAAAAAATTTTAAAATCTATCGGAATGCTATCAGGAAAAACTCGGGTTGCTATTGCGACCGGCGACACAAAAATCGCGCCAAAAGGCGCTATTGATAAAATAATGATAACAACATCAGGAGTGGGCATCGCAAAAAATATTCTTTCTGAAAGAAATATCCGTCCCGGAGATAAAATTATCGCCTCCGGAACTTTAGGAGATCATGGCGCGGCATTGCTCGCTAATCGCTTTAACTATAAAACAAATTTAAAAAGCGACACTAAACCATTTTTTAAAGAAATGAAAGCGGTAAAAAATTATTTATCATCAGCGAAAGATCCAACACGCGGAGGAATAGCGGCTGTGCTGAACGAAATGGCGGAAAAATCGCGCGTTAAAATCCTCCTATATGAAAAAAAAATCCCGATAAGAAAAGAAACGGCGGCAATTTCTAAATTATTGGGAATAAATAAATATTCTCTCGCCTCCGAAGGGCGGTTTATCGCAAGTGTTAACCAAAAAAATGTCAAAAAAACTATACTCGAATTGAAAAAATTTAATAAAAGAGCTACTATTATAGGAGAAGTTTTAGAAGGAAAAGGGCTATATATAAAAAACAATATGGGAGAAAAACTCCTCGAGATGCCTGAAGGAATTTTAATCCCGAGGATATGTTAACTAATTAGGGCTTGTTGAAATAATGATGATTTTCCGTTGGGGACAGTCCCACTATTAGTTTATGCAATTAGATTTTTTATCTTAGTTAAACCATTTTTTAGAGTAAGATGTTTAAAATTAAAGGGGACTATCCCCGTTATGGCGAATATTTCAACAGTAAATAACTATCGTTGAAATAGCCTCATTAAACTGTGGACAATCCCCGCCAAATTAAACATTTATATATTTAACTATGAATATAATAATTAAAACAACAGAGATTGAATTAACCCCTGAACTTAAAAATTATACAACTGAAAAATTCGAGAAACTATCGAAATATTTCGATAATATTTTAGAAATAAGGGTTGAATTAGAAAAAATGCATAGCGGACATCGCAACAAGGGAAAAATTTATCGCGCGGAAGCTAATGTCCATGTTCCAAAACCGGCGCAAGTATTAAGAGTAGAAAAAACAGAAAAAAATATTATGAAAGCGATTGATAAAGTAAAAGATCATGTTCAAGAAGTATTAAAAGAATATAAAGAAAAAAATAATCAATGCCATTGTTTGCCGCAGACAAAAATAAATTGAAAAATTATTTAATTGACGCTATAATTCTTTAATTATTATAGCCTGCGCCGGGCAAATATTAATAGCATTTTTAACGGATTCAGCAAATTTTTCTAAATCCGCATTTTCTTTAACATAAGCTTTACCTTCCTCATTTAAATCAAAAACAGAGTGGCAAATTGATTTGCATGTGCCACATTCAACGCAAATATTTTGGTCTATTGTAATTTTCATAATAAAAAAATTCTATAATTGGACTTCTGCTGAATGTAATAGGCAATAGTATTACTTCCTAAATCCAGTTCCTGTAGGAATAAGACGACCAATAATTACATTCTCCTTTAAACCTTCTAAATAATCAATCTTTCCGCTTACAGCCGCATTGATAAGAACTCTTGATGTCTCTTGGAAAGATGCCGCGGATAAAAAGCTTTTTGTCGATAAAGATACTTTCGTTATGCCAAGTAAGAGTTTTTCATATTTGCATGGTTTCTTGCCTTGCTTTTTAAGATTTTCATTTATATTGTCAACTTCTGTTATATCTAAAACTTCTCCAGGAAGACATAAACTGTCTCCCGCCGATTTAATAAGCACTTTTGAAAAAAGTTGACGCGCTATTATTTCTATGTGTTTATCATTCAAAGGCTGTCCTTGCGAAGAATATACATACTGAATTTCGCGAATAATATATTTCTGGGTGGCAAGTTTGCCTTTTAATTTATATAACTGTTGCAGATCAAAACTTCCTTCGGTTAATTGATCGCCAGCTTCAACTTTATCTCCATCTTTCACATAAAGTATATAGCCCTTTGGAATCACATATTCTTTCTGCAATTTAGTTTTTGCCGAAACATTTATCCCTTTATCAGAAATTTTTACAACCCCTTCTTTTTTAGCGGTTATTTCTTTTCCTTTGCTATTTGTGAATAAAATCTCCCCGAACGACACCTTATCTTGATCCGCTACTTTTATTTTACATTTATTTTTATTGTCAAAATCATATTGTTCATCAACATCGCCTTCGTAAGAAATTTTGATGAGTTTCTGTCCTGGCACGCTTTGAAATTTAATATTGCCTTCTTCATCTTGAATAGATTTCTGCGCTTCGCAAATAGACACAACTCCAGCTTCCTCGGCTACAAATGCTTTCTTTTTCGGCGGACGAACCTCAAAAATTTCTTCAACTCTCGGAAGCCCTTGCGTAATATCAGTTCCCACTACTCCTCCTGTATGAAAAGTTCTCATTGTAAGCTGGGTTCCAGGTTCACCAATGCTTTGCGCGGCTATAATGCCTGTCGCTGTGCCTAATTTTACAAGCTCATTATATCCCAAATCATATCCGTAGCACTTGCCGCATATCCCCTTAAGACATTTGCAAGTTAAACTGGAACGAACTTTTATTTTTTCCAAATCTAATTTTTTTATTTCCTCTCTCTTCGCCTCGTCAACCAAATCTCCTGATTTCGCTATTATATCCCCGCTCTTTGGATCTTTAATATCTTCAAGCAATACCCTTCCCCATATTCTATCCGCAAGAGTTTCACTCATTTCTTCGCTTTCCTTTTTAGTGAATATTAACCCTTCTTTATCTTTACAATCTTCTTCTGTGATTAATACATCCTGCGAAACATCAACCAATCTTCTGGTAAGATATCCCGCGTTAGCTGTTCGAAGCGCTGTATCGGAAAGTCCTTTCCTCGCGCCATGAGTCGAAATAAAATACTCTAAAACATCTACTCCTTCTTTAAAATTTCCTTTGACAGGAAGTTCTATAATTCTTCCAGAAGGATTCGTCACCAATCCTTTCATCCCGATAATCTGAATTAACTGTTGCCATGTTCCTCGAGCTTTCGATTCAATCATAGAGTAAATAGGATTTTGTTTTTCTTGGAAACTTTCAGCTAATTTTTTTCTGCTCATTTCCACAATTTTCTCTTTCGCGCCGCTCCATAGCTCTATGATTTTTGAATGCCGTTCATTATATGTCAAAAAACCCATCTCATATTGATTATGAACTTCTTCAACTTCTTTATCAACAGACTGGATAAGCTCCTTTTTATCTTCAACATAAGGAGCATCGCCCATACCCCAAGATAACCCTGAAATAGTTAAATACTTAAATCCTAAATCTTTAAGATCGTCTAAAAGTTTTACCGCCCTTTGTTTGCTAGATAAATTAATCGCTTTAGTGACAATTTGCCCAAGAGATTTCTTATCCATAGTTTTATTTAAAAATCCAATTTCTTCAGGCAAAACCTCGTTAAATAAAATTCTTCCAGCGGTTGTATAAATTATTTCGGAATTTTTTCTCGCGCCTATTTCTTCTTGCAATTTTATTATTCCTAAATTATAAGCGATTATAACTTCCTTAAAATCAGAAAAATACTTTATATTTCTTTTTTCTTGTCTATTAAATATGTTCTCATCTTTGCTTATCACCCATTTGCCGTCTTTCATTAAAACTGTCATATAAAAAATTCCCCATACAATATCTTGGTTTGGTTGAGCGACAGGATCCCCTGTGGCGGGTTTAAGCAAATTATTGCTCGAAAGCATTATATGTTCCGCTTCCCACCTCGCTCCATCTGTAAGCGGAACATGCACCGCCATTTGATCGCCATCAAAATCCGCGTTAAACGCGCTGCAAACCATAGGATGTATTTGCAATGCTTTTCCTTCTATCAAAATTGGTTTAAAAGCTTGTATTCCTAATCTATGAAGGGTTGGAGCGCGATTTAAAAAGACATAGGCTTCTTGAATGATTTCTTCTAAAATATCCCAAACTTCGACATAACCAGATTCGATATAACGATTAGCGCTTCTTACATTATGGACTATTTCCCGCTTAATAAGCTGACTTATAATAAATGGCTTAAACAACTCTAACGCCATAGTTTTTGGCAAACCGCATTGATGCAATTTAAGATTTGCTCCAACGACAATAACACTTCTTCCTGAGTAATCGATTCTTTTTCCCAATAAATTCTGGCGGAAACGACCTTGCTTTCCTTTTAACATATCCGCTAAAGATTTGAGCATTCTTTTTTGACCTGTCGAAGCGACTACTGTTTTCCCTTGTCTTGCTGAATTATCAATCAACGCGTCAACAGCTTCTTGAAGCATTCTCTTTTCATTTCTGCAAATAACTTCAGGAGCATTTAATTCTATTAGTTGTTTTAACCGATTATTTCTATTGATAATTCTTCTATAAAGATCATTCAAATCAGAAGTCGCGAATCTCCCGCCATCCAATGGGACCATAGGACGAAGGTCAGGCGGTATAACTGGCACCATAGTCAAAACAAACCATTCAGGTCTTATATTATTTTTTGTTAAATTTTTAACAAGTTTAAGCCTTTTAATAGCTTTTTCTTTTTTATTTCCCTTAGCGGAAACGAACTCTTTTTCTAAATTCTTTTCCATTTCATTTAGATCAATTTCTTCTAATAATTCTCTTATAGCCTCTGCTCCGATATTAGCTTCAAAAATATGCCCATATTTAAAAGCTAAATCTTGATAAGTATTTTCTGAAATTACCTTATATTTTTTAAGCTCGTCTAACTCGGAAAAAGCGAGCTTTAATCTTTCATCAAGCTCGGCATAATTATTTTCTTCTTCTTTTTCTGTATTGCGAAATTGTTTTTCTATTTCATTTTTATTTAATTCTTTATTGTTCTCAATTAACTCTTTTCTATTTTTAAATTCCGCTTTTATCTCTTTCTTTTTTCCGATAAATTCAGCCCTAATTTGCTCAATTGTTTCCTCTTTAATTTTTTCATCCACTTTAGTAATTATAAATCCGGCAAAATAAATTACTTTCTCTAAATTCATCGGGGATAAATCTAAAATCAAACCTATTTTCGAAGGAACACCGCGTAAAAACCAAATATGCGACACAGGGGCGGCAAGTTGAATATATCCCATTCTTTCTCGTCTTACAGAACTTCTTGTCACTTCAACTCCGCATTTATCGCAAATTATGCCTTTGTATTTTATTTTCTTATATTTTCCGCAATAACATTCCCAATCTTTGGAAGGACCAAAAATTCGTTCGCAAAAAAGCCCGTCTTTTTCAGGTTTCTGGGTTCGATAATTAACTGTTTCTGGTTTCAAAACTTCACCATGTCCCCAAGCTTTTATCTGTTCGGGCGAAGCGACTTTTAATCTTATACCCTCAAAATCGAATGTTTTTAATGTGTCTTGCATAAATTTTACTATTATTATTTAAGTTAAAATAAATTTTTAATGACCCCCGCCAAAATTGAAAAAATAAGCGCGGTAGAACTTGCTGTCATATACTCTATAAAATAAAAAACTTGTTTGTGGGACATCCCCCATTTAGCTTTCTTATTATGCTTTTCCGCGTTTGTTATAAAAACATCTCGTTTGTCTTGTCTCGCGATCGCCGTATAAACCATAAATATAATACCCCATATAAATGGCGCTATTATGCGCGCTATCCATGAATTATTTGCAATACCTATTAATATACCGCCTATTATGGGACTGTCGCCGAATACCTCTTTGTCCTAAATTCCCATATTTCGGTCAAATTCTCCAAAAAATTTTTACCCCTTAGCTTAGGCTAAACCGCAAAATTTGTTTGAAAAATTATGCCTCGAAATCTGGAAATTTATGACTAAAGGAGCATTCGGCGACA
>JAZDNE010000122.1:0-14198 GCA_043800235.1 bacterium
CAGTGCCATGAGGCGCGCTAACATGGATTTCATTCTGTATAATATAAACATAATATATGCGGAACGGACGGGACTTGAACCCGCGACCTTCTGCGTGACAGGCAGACGCTCTAACCAAACTGAGCTACCGCTCCAAGTAAATCTAAAATGAATTATGAATGACTCGCGACATTACCTCTCCAATTATCAAAAAATAGGCACTTTATTGTAAATATAACAAAATTATGCGGAATGTCAAGCTATATCACTGTTGACCCATCAGCCGCATTATGTAATTTTTATTGATGATTTGCCACCCTTTATATCAGGATAGAATTCTTTTATTAAAATGATAATAGAAGTTGTTACTGGAATCGCCAAAATAATACCTAAAATTCCTGCTATTTTTGCGCCTATTAACAGAGCGAAAATAATAATAATTGGATTTAATCCAACAGCTTTTTGCATTATTTTGGGTTCTAAAATGTTATTTTCAATTTGTTGCATTATAAAATATAATATTATGACGAGCAAGGCTTTGTAAGGAGATTGCGCAAATGCTAAAAATATAGCTGGAATAGCGCCTAAAATCGGACCTAAATAAGGAATAACTTCTGTGAGTCCGGCAATAAGTCCAAGAGTTAACGCATAGTCAACTTTTAAGATAGAAAGTCCGAGAAAAGCAAAAATACCTATTATGACCATCAATGTAAGTTGACCTCTTACCCATAATCCGATTTTTTCATCTAATTGTTGAGTTATTCTTAATATTTTATCCTTATATTTTGGAGGTATAACAAGATTTCCGATTCTTTCCATTGCATTTTTTTCAAGAGTCATATAGAAAGCGATAACAAGAATGAATATAAAAGAAGTTACTCCTCCAAAGATTGAGCTGATGCCTGTGAAAATATTTCCAGCAAATTTTGTTAAATTTTCTTCTAAATTAGCTGATATTTTATTAAGATTCGCAATCCATCCATGGTTGATGGAATATTTTTTTATTGTCCCTATGCTTTGAGATATTTTATCAATATAAACTGGAAATTTTTCAACTAACTGGCTTAATTGCCGAACCATCGGCGGTAATATTAGAATAAAAACTCCAGTTATAATTCCAAAAAGAAGCAAATAAACTATACTTATTCCAAATCCTCGCGGTATTTTTTTCTTCTCAAGCAGATCTATTATAGGTTTTAAAGCGGCTGTCAACAAAAGAGCGATTAGGAAAATTCCAATAATTCCTTTGATATAATACAAAAACCATAAATTAAGAATTATAATAATAGTTTTTATAATAGTGGATGTTGTTATATTTATATTTAAAATTTTATTTTTCATACAAAATTATTATACACTAAAAAAAATAATTTGGGAAGCAATCAACGGCAAAAAAATTATTTTAATTCAAATAAATAAATGTCAATTTTATGATTTTCAATATTCCAATATCCGCGAGCTTCTTTTTCAATAGAGCGTTTAGTCGCAAGCGATAATGGCCAATAATCGGCAACGACTAAATAAGCTTTGTGTAAATTAGCTTCTCTAATAACCTCGTAAATGACATTAGAGTCAAATTCTTCAGACGACATTATTTTTTCATAGCGTTTATTCAATTCGCTTCCCATAGGCACTGAATAATAAAATACATCGCCCCATTTTGAATTGTAATATGGCTCAAATCCGTATTTTTGAATTGCTCCCGCCCCGAATAATTGGTTGGCGAAAACAAAATACCCCTTTTTCCCTCCCTCATTGCCATAAATAAAATCAATCGCCTTATAATCGGCTTCTCTTATATTGTTAATATTAATTTTTGAGATGTCGTCATTCCTCGGATAGGTTAAATACCAGCTTACTGTCAATATGATTGAACAAAAAGCGACGGCGCTGAATTTAATAATTGTTTTTTTCCCAGATATGAATCTAAAAAATTCCGTAAAAGCTAAAAGAATAATAGGCCATAGCAACCATTTGCTTGTTTGCAACAGCCGATATGAATAATTCACTTGATCCCCATAGCTATAGCCGCTTACTTCAAGCGACGAGATAAAAAACCATGCCGAAATAAAAGCGCCCAAACTGGCAATCAAAATAAAAATATTCGCCTTCAACCGTTTTCGACATAGCATTACTGAAAATAAAATAAAGATTCCAATTATAAAAAAGTGCAACTTCTCATATAGATATATTAGAAGCAGCCAAAAAGAATATGCGGTTCTGGAATACCATATTGGATCGTTAAAAAGAGATAAAAATTTATGCGCGTAAAAAAGAGGATCTGCCAAAATAAGAATGTTGCCCTTTATCCAATTATAAAGACCGAAACTTATTGTTACAATAAATGTTTCAGCTAATAAAACCGCGGATAAAATAATAACTTTTTTTGATTTTTTATCCGTTTTTGCATAAAACCATGATCCTACGGTGGCGGATAGAATATTAAGCCCTACAAAAGGGTGGATAAAAGTTGAAGCCAATGACGCAAGCATTGCCGCGGTATAATCCAAACCTCGACTGTCCATAATAAAGAGATATATAAAAGTTACTGCCAGCACTCCCCATAAAAGGGAAAAAGCGTACGGAGAGGTATATGTGAATTGAGCGGGCAGAATAATTAAGGCGACTAATGGTATTATCGCAAACATTTCCTTAAATCCTGTTTTTTCCAAAAAATATTTGCCGGATAAACATATAAAAATTAATGATAATATTGGCAGAAACCATCTTTCTATAAATATAAAACTCCAGCCTGTAAAAAAATTTATTGCCAACTCTATGGAATATTGCCCTATATAGAAAGGAGTTAATGGATAAATCCGAGAATGCGAAGCTATATATTGCAGGGATGCTTGATGAAGCAATGTGTCATAACCGTATGGAAGCGCATATTTTATCGCAATAATGGCAATAATAATAAAAAAATAAAAAATTACGGTTAATATATTGACTCGTTTGTCGAAAAAATTTTTTAGGAAAAGGAAAGTAATAATAAAAAAAACTATAAAAGTTGATCCTGTAATATTTATCCATGGAGTGGGGCTTCCGTTTTTAATCTGATTGGAAAAAAAATAACTAATAAGATAAGATGCGGACGCCACGATTAGTATAAGGGAAGGAAAATTTATAATTTCAAAAAAACTTTTTTTAGCTTTACAAATAAAAGTAAAATCTAATTTAGCCGTTGCGCCGTTATTGCCAATAGCAATAACAAGTAAAGAGGTAATAATCAACCATCCAATAAATGTTAGCGCGGATAATCCGAAAAGATAGTAGCATATTGTTAAAGAAATAATGCAATATGCAAAAAGAAAAATATAACTTAATAATTTTGTATTTTTTTCATCAAATTTCCGTATAAATTGTTCGATATAAAAAGCCATGAGAAAAAACTGCCCTATCATAACAAAAAAACCGAATATTCCAGATATTATTTTTAAAAGACTTAAAATGCTCAAACAAAAAAACAACCCGTAAATTATCAAGGGCTGTTTTTTTGTGATTGTATTATTAGTCATCGCAGATTCTTAATTTAATTTATCCGCTATCTGAGAGAAAGTTGGCAATGTTATTTTATGTCCCGTTTTAACAGTTTGCGACTGCGTTCTCGGATATGGATAATAGTATGGATATGGAGTCGGGTGAGTTGCCTTTTGGAATTCATATCGTTTAACAAAAGTTTGTACTCTAATATTGCCTCCTTCATCTACATATTTATATATCCCATCAATATGCAAATATTTATTTCCTGTAAGATCATATGACGGCTCATATACGGTTTCGGCGTTCCTATTGTGAATTGAATAAACTTTATCGCCGGTCCATTTATAACTTGCGGAAACAACCTTGTCGCCGCATTTTATTTTAACAGGAGTAGAAGTCGCAAATATTCCTCCTTCTGGAGTTACTGCGCAATTCATTGATTCCAATGAGAATAAGGCTCTCTTAAATTCAAATTTTTTAGAAAAAGACTTGATCTGAAGTTTTCCTCTCCAGTCAGTATATTGATATATGCCGTTAATAGATAAGTCTTTGTTTTTTGTCGGCTTATATACGGTTTCGGCGTTTCTATTATAAATTCGATTTATCCCTTCCCCGTCCCACTTATATGTAGCAGAAATAACATCTTTGTCGCATTTTATTTGAACAGGAGTAGAACTTGCGAAATATCCTCCTTGCGGAAATACTACGCATGTTTTTGCGTTTTCAACTGCTTGCGTTGAAGTAACTGACGAAATCTTGATAGATTCCTCTTTTGTCTTAAGAAATTTTGCATAGGTTGTATGCCCAAGCCCTGCTAAGACGGCTGATGCTATTATTAAAATAGCAATCGCGGATTTAAATACCTTCATATATTCAAAGGGAAGCGACAACCATCCATAATCTTATTATAACATAAAAAATTATATATGGTAGTGGCTACCTTAATGTTGTATAATTAACTTTAAATCTTAGCATATTTTAAAAAAAATGTCAAGTATTTGCGCTGTCTTTGTCGTAGCCAAATGATAATGTCATAGTACAGCCAAATAGAAATGTCATACCTTGCTAATTTCTGTGTCATAAGTCCCATATCTGCATATATCGCCTTTAAGGGGCTGTCGCCGAATGCCTCTTTGTCCTAAATTCCCATATTTCGGTCAAATTTTCCAAAAAATTTTTTCCCCTTAGCTTAGGCTAAACCGCAAAATTTGTTTGAAAAATTATGTCTGGTAAATCTTGCAATTTATGACTAAAGGAGCATTCGGCGACAGCCCCTTAAAGGCGAGGGGTTGACAAAAAAGTATTTCGGGTATATATTCATAATAGATAGCTAAATAAAAAGGTCGAGCTATTTAGTATCAAACATTTTTTCATTATTAAAATTATTCAATTAACTGAAAAGTTTATTGTATCATAATAATGAGAAAAATAAATATATGCCTAGATTTGATCAAACTGGTCCTTTGGGATATGGTCCTCGAACAGGAATAGGCATAGGACATTGCGTGAGAGAAATAGGTTGCGGACGCGGGTGTGGGATTGGATATAGAAATTTCGGCAGAAGATGGACGAGGACGGATGAATTTAATGTTTTGAAAGAAGAAAAAGAGATGTTGGAAAAAGAGTTGGAAGAAGTTAAAGCTGAAATAAAAAATTTAGAAGAACAAAAATAAAGATAGTATAACTTCGTTCGCTGCAGAGGACGAGGTTATATGTTATGGAGTTTTTAATTTATTTTATGTCTCGTCCAAGACTTTATCGGAAAATTGAATTTAACCCTAATATTACATATTTTAAGCCTCAAGGAGTTCCTATGAAATTTTTAGATGTGGTTGATTTAACTTATGAGGAAGTTGAATCTTTGAGGTTGAAAAATATCAAAGGATGCAATCAGAATGAATGTGCGGAATTAATGGGTATCTCGCAAAGCACATTCCAGCGAATTTTATCTTCAGCATACAAGAAGGTAAGCGAGGCTATTATTGATGGTAAAGCGATACGGATTGTTAAATAGAAAAGATATAAACTTTAATTTTGTTGATGTTTAGTTTAATTTTATGAATAACCCTAAAATTTCAATTATAATTCCTTCATATAATCACGGAAAAGAGCTTTTAAAATGTTTAAACAGTATTTTCACGCAAACATTTCGTGATTTTGAGGTTATCGTAGTAAATGATGGATCAACTGATGGAACTGATGATATTTTAAAAAATTATAAAAATAAAGAGATTTCTTGTCTTTGCGGAGAAATTAAAGTTATAATTCAGCAGAATCAAGGCGCGCCAGTAGCAAGAAATAATGGATTTAAAATTTCAAAAGGCGCGTATCTTTTATTCTGCGATGCGGACGCTGTTTTAAGAAAAGACGCTTTGGAGAAGATGGTTGAAGTATTGGATAATATTTATATCCCTCCTGTCGATAGTAAGAGTATGAATATGGAAATCAATAGGAATAGTGTTGATTTGCTCCCCTCTAAGAGAGGATGCGGGGATGTATGGGGATGCAAGATAGGGTATGTTTATGCGAATCATAAATTTGGCAAAAAGATTTTTAAGTTATTTCCGTTTGACGAAAAAAAAATAAAAGAGAATAATTACATACATACAATGGCTCTTATTAGGCGAGAAGCTTTTCCAAAGGATGGGTTTGATCCTAATTTAAAAAAATTTCAAGATTGGGATCTTTGGCTTACAATGCTGGAGAATGGGTATAAAGGGGTTTGGTTGGATGAATTTTTGTTTACATGTAAACCGCGAGAGAAAAAAGAGAAGGGAAATTTTTTGCCCAAAAGTTCGTGGTTGCCAGGATTTATGTATAAGATTCCATGGAAAAAATTTGGAATTAAGATAAAAGCTATAGAAGATTATAAATATTGGCGGGATGTGGTGAGAATAAAACATGGTCTGGTGGATAAAATTAATATTATGCGTCGTGATCAAAGATATAAAAATAATATTCTCAAATAGAGTATGCTTTTATCAATCATAATCGTAAATTGGAATGTGAAGGATTTACTTGAAAGATGCCTCGCGTCGTTATACAGGGAAACTCGAAATATTGATTTTGAGGTTATTGTTGTTGATAACGCTTCAAAGGACGGCAGTGTTGAAATGGTAAAAGAAAAATTTCCGCAAGTGAAGTTAATAGCGAATAAAGATAATAAATGGTTTGCCGGCGGGAATAATCAAGGTTTAGCCATTGCGAAGGGAGAACTTGTTTTATTATTAAATCCTGATACGGAGATTTTAGATGGAGCGATTGAGAAGATGGTTGGGATAATGGGAATTAAGAACGAAAAAAAAAATGGAGGACATAAAGTAAAAATTAGTAATTTAAAATTAGAAACTAATAATGATATTGGTATTCTTGGCTGTAAATTATTAAATCCTGATATGACATTGCAACCGTCTTGCAGAAGATTGCCGCGGTTGTCCGATCAAATTTTAATACTTTTAAAATTGCATAATTTTTTCCCTCGTTTAAAACCAGTTCGAGAATATTATATGAGTGATTTTAATTACGATTCAACAAGGGAAGTAGAACAAGTTATGGGAGCGTGTTTGATGACGCGCAAAGAGATAATTGATAAAATTGGCGGATTAGATGAGAATTACGGTTCAATTTTTGAAGAAGTTGATTTTTGCAAGAGGGCGCTTAATGCGCCAATAACTTCTATCAAGAGGGGAATTATGGAAAATAAGAATTTTTTCCCATCTGAAAGAGGGAATAGAGGCGCGTTTTTTTGGAAAATATATTTTACCGATCAGGCGCAAATAATACATCATAAAGGGCAATCATTCAGGCAGAAAAAAATTATAACAAATCAAAAAAATTTTAATAGAGCGTTGCTTAGATATTTTAAAAAATATAAGTTATTCATAGAGTATGTTATTATTTTAATTTTGTGTCCTGTGAGTATGTTTTTAGCATTTGTTGACCAGATGATGATTTTAGCGGGGTTTAGAGGATTTAAGGCTAAATTTAAGAGGAGAGAATTTTGAAATTTTTTTTGCAGTTATGAAAGAATGCCGTCTTCATATAAATCATGAAGGCGGCATTTTTTAAAAAATAAAAAATTATGATATAATAAAACGCAGTATATCGGTTTTTAATTATTTGCAAGAAATAAATTTATTATATGAAAGAATTCTTTAAAAAATCAATTATAAAATCTTCGCATATTTGGCATAATATGAGCGTGGATTCTGTTTTGCGCGAACTCAAATCGCATAAAGACGGCTTGGATGAAAACGAAGCGGAAAAAAGATTAAAAAAAAATGGAGAAAATAAGCTTCCTGAAGAAAAAAATCGTTCGAAATTTGCTATATTTTTTATGCAATTTCGAAACCCTTTAATATATGTTCTTTTAATTGCCGCTGTAATAAGTTTATTTTTAGAAAAATATGCCGATGCCATAGTTATAATAGTCGCGGTTATAATAAATACTTTTATAGGTTATATAGAAGAATCAAAAGCGGATTCCGCTCTTTTAAAAATAAAAAGATTGATCAAACAGAATGTGAAAGTTTTAAGGAAAGAAAAAAATAAAATAAGAGAGATTGAAATTGATAGCGTATGGCTTGTTCCCGGCGATATTATTATTCTTTCAAGCGGGGATAAAGTCCCTGCAGACGCGCGGATTATAGAAGAAAATGAGTTAAAAATAAATGAGGCGAGTCTTACAGGAGAATCTATGCCAGTTGAAAAATCCATAGAAAAATTAAAAAAAGGCGCAAATCTTGCGGAGCGGACTAATATGTGTTATATGGGGACTACTGTAATGAGCGGAAATGGACGAGCGATTGTATGTATGACAGGGCGTGAAACAGAATTAGGGAATATTGCTAAAATGGTTAATGAGACCAAGGATGAAAAAACTCCGCTGCAAGAAAAAATTGTGAAATTTAGCAAAATGTTAAGTGTTTTAGTTTTTATTTTGTGTTTGCTTATTTTAAATGTTGGTATTTTGAGAGGTTTTAATTGTTTAGAAATATTTTTAACATCAGTCGCTATCGCAGTGGCGGCCATTCCTGAAGGATTAGTTATTTCAGTAACAGTTATTTTAGCGCTTGGAATGCAAAGAATATTAAAGAAAAACGCTTTAGTTAAAAAATTAGTCGCTGCCGAGACATTAGGCAGCGCTTCTGTTATATGTATGGATAAAACAGGAACTTTAACGGAGGGGAGGATGGCGCTTTCGCATATAGTTGTTGAAGAATTAAAGAATGGTCATGACGCAAGCAAAAACGGGTTTAAAAATTTATCGCAAGATGTTTCATTCGCGTTAAAAATTGGGATGCTTTGCAATAATACGATAGTAGAAAATAAAAATGATGAGCTTCATAATTGGGTTATGCATGGCGATTCTACTGAAACCGCTTTATATTTAGCGGCAGTTCAAGCAGGGTTTGAAAAAGAAAAATTAGAAGAAATGCAGCCAAAAATAAAAGAGATACCGTTTAACGAAGAAAGAAAATATATGGCGACGATTCATAAAAAGAATCGCGAAAACGACTCCTTGCCGCTTTCTTATATAGCGTATATTAAAGGAGCGCCGGAAATTTTGATAGAAAAATTAGATAAAATTAAATCGGATAATAGAATTATATATATAGATGATGATAAAAAAAAGGAGATAAAAAAACAATATGAAGAATTATCATCTAAAGGGTTGCGGGTTATCGCGGTTGGATACAAGGAAATTAGCAAAAAAGTTTATGAAGAAACTTTAAATAAGGAAGATTTAATTGATAAGATTATTTTTGTTGGATTTATGGGGCTAAAAGATCCTTTGCGAAAAGACGCGAAAGAGACAGTCTTCGCATGTTTAGCCGCTGGAATCAATCCAATTATTATAACCGGCGACCATAGACTCACAGCTAAAGCTATTATGGAAGAAGTGGGAATCCCGGTTGATTCGGATAATATTTTAGAAGGCGATAAATTAGATAAAATGAGCGATGAAGAATTAAAAAAAGTTATAAAGAAAATCAAGATTTATGCGCGAGTTTCGCCACGGCATAAATTGCGCGTAGTAGATGCGTGGCAGAGAGGAGGCGAGGTTGTGGCAATGACAGGAGACGGCGTTAATGACGCGCCGGCAATAAAATCGGCTGATATTGGCATCGCTCTTGGATCAGGGACGGATGTCGCGAAAGAAACTGCTGATATTATACTTTTAGACGATAGTTTTAAAACGATAGTGGATATTATAAAAGAAGGACGAATTATTTTTGATAATATAAGAAAAATAATTCTTTATCTTCTTTCGGATAGTTTTTCGGAAATGATTTTGATTGTCGGGAGTTTATTTTTTTCTTTGCCGCTTCCTGTTTTACCAGTTCAAATTTTATGGATAAATCTTGTCACAGACGGGTTCCCTGGCATTGCTATGGCTATGGAGCCGGGAGAGACAGAAGTTGAAAAAGAAAAACCGCGATTAAAAAGCGAGCCACTTATGAATTTTGAAATGAAAATTTTAATTTTCATTATAAGCATTATTACATCATCCATCTTATTTTTTGTATATTTATATTTATTGCGAATTAATTTGGATTTGAAATATTTAAGAACTTTAATATTTGGATTGCTTGGGACAGACTCTCTTATTTACGCGTTTAGTTGCCGCAGTCTTAGAAAACCTATATGGAAAACAAATATATTTAATAACAAGTATCTGATTTTGGCGGTTGTTTTTGGATTTGCGTTGCAGATTATTCCAATATATTTTCCGCCGCTTCAAAAATTATTACATCTCGCGCCATTATCCATAAAAGATTGGATAATCATAATTATATTTGGTATAATAAATATAATTATGATTGAAATATGTAAAAGTTTTTTTATAAACGGAAAAAGAAATGTTTAGCTTAGAAAATAATATAAAACTTGGAAATAATGAGAAGGTGTTGTATGTTATGAGGACTGGATGGAAATATTACATATTTAAATTATTAATCTTTTTTTTATTGATATTGATCCCTTCGTTTTTTTATTTTTTTTTAATTACTAAAGGCATACACGGAATTTTGATTTTAATAACCGTCCCATTCCTTGCCATATTATACGGGATTAGAATATTAGTTTTTTACTATTTTAATATTTACATATTTACTGACGAAAGAATTATCGGAATAGAGCAAAAATCTATTTTTGAAAGGTTAATTATAGATATTAAAATAAGACATATAAAAAAAGTTGATTTTTTTAAAAAAAATTCATTGTATTTGGAACTTTTAAACGGTAAAAATTTAATTTTAGAAAAAATTGATGAGCGAGAATATATTTATGAAATATTGCGGGAACTTATCGCCAAAAGTCATAGCAAAGAAGAAAAGGCGGGATTCAAGAGAAGAGAAATATAACCGCGGATAAAAATGTTTAAAATAGAAAGTATAAAATTTAAAAGTATTTTTTTGCTGGCTGTTATATTGGCGGGTTTTTTTTCCATTTCTTTTATAAAAGAAACATATCGGAATTATAAAATCAATAAAGAAATAAAAAATTTAAAGGAAAATATCGAATTTTTGCGAAATGAAAATTTGGAGCTTTTAGATTTTATTAAGTATTTAAAAACGGATAATTTTATAGAAAATGAAGCAAGATTAAAATTTGGAATGAAAAAATTAGGAGAGAAAACATTTATTATTGAAAAAAATTTAACAGAAAAAAATGGCGTAAAAATAAACAAAGAAATTGCCAAAGAAATTTCTAATATTCAAAAATGGCGAAATTATTTTTTTGAGGAGTAGTATATGTTAAACGAAAAATTAAATAAAAATAAAGATAGCATTAAAAATTTTAATGAGATGAGAAAAGTTGTTTTAGATTTTTTGGGAGAGAAAGACGATGTTCGAAATAATGATTTTAAAAAAGCGAATATTATAAGTATTTTTAAAAAACAATCTGTCGTGAATAACGAGAATTTAGAAAAGAAAAAAATAAAACAAAAAATGATTTCGAAAAAAGATATAAAAAAAGTAAAAGAAGCGATTTTCGAAAATAGCGATTTAAATTTAAAAATAAAACCTGTCGAGGAAATAGAAGAAGAGCAAGTTTTAAAGAAATTTTCGCTAAGAATCGCGAATAATTTTAACGAGGATATTATTAAAAAAAAATCAAAAAATTTAATAGATCTTCCTAAAAATAATGTTGCTAAGCTTTTGACGAGTCCGATTATAAAAAAAACTAATAAAACGCGCAAATTGCGCGTTTTGGGCAGGAAGAGAGCGAAAAAACATAGAGTAAATTATAATTTTTTTATATTAAATTCCGTATTAGTTATGTTATTTGCATTAGTTATTTTAATTGTAGTTTTTTTAGCTTGTATAATTATTTTTTATTAAAAAATAATTATAATTTGTCTGCTTGCGGCTGGGTGTCTTTACGACTTCACTCGAACTTGTTTTATTAAAAATTCGTGATAAACGAAAGCTCCGCCATACTGCCTGAGCCCCCTGTCGGATTTGAACCGACAACCTGCGGTTTACGATACCGCTGCTCTGCCAATTGAGCTAAAAGGGCTTAAAAATTGTCTAAAAAGTTTATTTTTTTTCTGCAAATTAGAATACTGTTTTTTCAACTTTTAAATATATATTTTGCCTGCCTGCGCAACAGTCAAAAAGAGACTTTTGGGACAGTTTTAAAGCGATCGTATTGTTTTTTTTAGATAGAGCGGGTAACGGGAATCGAACCCGTGCCTCAACCTTGGGAAGGTCGCGTACTGCCATTATACTATACCCGCGAGGGACAAGAAAACATAAAAACACAAAAACAATTTTGTTTTAATGCTTTCTTGTTTTCTTGTTTTCTTGCTTTGTTGATAGTATATAGTATAATGAATTTATAAAAAATTGCAAATTTTATGAATGAAAATAAAAAAGATGATAGATTGAAAAATGGCGTAGAAATTGTATCTGGCGCTATAATACGCAAAGATGATAAAATACTCTTAGTTCGACAACCAAAGTGGTCGAATAAATGGACAATGCCTGGCGGTCATATTGAAAAAGGAGAGAGTATTTTAGAAGCCGCGAAAAGAGAAGGGCAAGAAGAAACTGGTTTAAAACTTATTCCAGTAAAAATTATTTGTTTTGGCGAACTTATAAATTCAAAAGATTTTTATCGCCCCGCTCATTTTATTTATTTTGACTGTGTTTTAGATGTTATTGGCGGAGAGCTAAAATTACAGAAAGATGAGTTAAGCGAAGCAAAATGGTTTACTCCTTGCGAGGCATTGGAATTAGACTTAGCGGAAAGTTATAAGGATACTATCGAAAAATATATAGAATTTTTGAATCATAATTATGCATAAAAAATTAGAAATTAAAAATTATTTTTTAAAATTGATATTATGCGCGGTGTTATTTTGTTTAAGTTTACAGTCAGCTATTGCAGTTGATATAAATCCAGTTTATTCAATCCGCATAGACGAGGCGACGATTGAGAAGGGTTATGAGGTTAAGGGTTTTGAAGATAAATTTCAAATCGCGGTTTTCCCGTATGTTTTAAAAATTCCTGCGAGAATTGAATTGAAGAATAGGACGGAGATTGCGAGGAGTGAATATTATAGAACATTAGCGGCGACTGGGAATGAAGCTGGCGAGGATGTTATAAATGAAGATGTGAGCAATACAGACGCGATAAGTCGCGTTTCTACAACGACGGTTGATATTGTTGCAACTTCTACTCATGAAGCGGCAAATAGAAAGCCGCTAATAGGCGAAAATCCTGACGGCTGGGAAATAAATAGCGATATATATGAATTTGATGTTATGGATAAAAATGCGTTTGATGGAAAAAAACCATTTGTAATAATAATCAAATACGACGATGAAAATTTGGAAGAAAAAGCGGAAGGCAGAAAAAAAATATTTTATTACGATGGCGTAAAAAATGAATGGATAGGGCTTCCATCAACTATAATGTATGAGGATAAATTAGTAAGAGCCGTAATTCAGCTTCCATACGCAAAGCTTGCGATATTTAAAAATGAAAATATTCTTAGTATAGGGAAAGCGAGCTGGTATAAATATAAAGGATGTAATTGCGCCGCCTCGCCAGATTATCCAAAGGGGACAAAATTAAAAATCACTGCTATAAATAGCGATAAGTCAGTTATTGTTGAAGTTAATGATTATGGTCCGGAAAGAGATAAATTTCCTGATAGAGTAATTGATCTTGACCTTGAGGCATTTATAAAAATCGCAAAAAAAGGCGCGGGAGTGATTGATGTGAAAGTTGAGCCTGTTGACGAACTTTGTTCTTACGGTTTTCAAAAAGCGAAACACCCTGAAAAACCAGCTCCTGAAATTAGCGCGCCAATAGCGGTTTTAATAGATGAGCCGACCGGGGAAATTTTATATGCAAAAAATGAGAAAGAAAAACATTCAATAGCGAGTATAACGAAGCTAATGACCGCGAGTGTTTTTTTGGATATGCAACACACTATTGCCCCATCTGCCGATGCCGGTAGAGACGCGATTAATCGCGTCTCTACGACGGTGGAGAACTGGAATAAAATAATTAAATATAGCAAAGCCGATGATTTAGAAGGCGCGAAATTATATGTAAATGATGGGGAAACGATGACTGTCAAAGATATTTTTTATTCTATGCTTGTGGGGTCGGCAAATAATGCGGCAAAAACTTTGGTAAAGAATTCAGGCATTGAATATTCTGATTTTATTCAAAAAATGAATGAAAAAGCTAAAAAATGGCATCTTGAAAATACG
>JAZDNE010000151.1:0-4164 GCA_043800235.1 bacterium
TGAATCTGCAATAAGTGGCGCGTTTCAAAGTTAATTATGGACATCGCATTATGAAAGCGCGCTTATGGACATCACACAAAAATTAGCAAGGTATGACATTTCTATTTGGCTGTACTATGACATTATCATTTGGCTACGACATGAGAGTGCGCGGTATTGACTTTCTTAATTATTTATAGTATTATGAAATATACAATAAATATCCGCTTTTATGAGCGGTTTTAAATTACAATAAAAAATTCTATCATTATGGAAATAAGAAATATCGCAATTATAGCCCATGTCGATCACGGAAAAACAACTTTGACCGATGCTTTGATGCGCCAAACAGGAATGGCGGAAGAAGGGATAAGTATGGACAGCAACGCTTTAGAACTTGAGCGCGGGATCACAATTTATTCAAAAAACACATCAGTTTATTATAAAGATACAAAAATAAATATTGTTGATACTCCGGGACATGCCGATTTCGGCTCGGAAGTAGAACGAGTTTTAAGATCAATCGATTCCGTGCTTTTAGTCGTGGACGCTCAAGAAGGTCCTATGCCACAAACGAAATTCGTATTGAAAAAATCTCTCGAATTAGGGCTAAAACCAATTGTGGTAATAAATAAAATAGACAAACCAGCGGCTCGTCCAGACGAAGTTCATGAGATGATTTTTGAATTATTTCTTGATCTTGGCGCAAACGACGAGCAACTCGATTTTAAAACAATTTTTGCGATCGCTCGCGATGGAATCGCAAAAACAAAACTTGATGAAGATTCAAAAAATTTAACTCCTCTTTTGGACGCTATTTTAAAAAATGCGCCAATCGCTTCAAACGATGAAAAAAATTCTAAACCATTGCGAATGCAACCTTTCAATCTCGCTTATGATAATTTTTTGGGAAGATTAGCAATCGGAAGAATTTATGAAGGAAAAATAAAAATGGGACAAAAAGTAATTGTAAAAAATTCTAAAAATGAGGAGAGAGAAAGAAAAATAACAAAACTTTTTACATTTGAAGGTTTAAAGCGAAAAGAAGTAGAGGAAGCTGTCGCTGGCGATATTGTTATGGTTGCCGGACTCCCAAATATATATATAGGAGAAACTATATGCGAAAATTTTGATCAAGAAATGCTGCCGGCTATCAATATTGATGAGCCGACAATTTCTTTGAACTTTTTAGTAAATAACTCTCCTTTCGCCGGACGCGAAGGAAAATTTGTGACCACAAGACAAATAAAAGAAAGACTGGAAAAAGAGCTTGAAGTAAATGTCGGCTTAAAAATAGATTTTTCCGCAACAGACCATTATAAAGTTTTCGGGAGAGGAGAAATGCACATCGCTATTCTTTTGGAAAATATGCGCCGTGAAGGATATGAGCTCCAAATTTCCCAACCGCATGTAATTATAAAAGAAATTGATGGAGTAAAATCTGAACCATTTGAAGAATTAATAATAAACATCCCTGACACTATGGCAGGAGCGATAATCGAAAAATTAGCTAAACGAAAAGGCGCTATGACTGAAATGGCGCCTGAACACGGACATACAAAATTAGTTTTTGAAATTCCTACTCGCGGACTTTTAGGCTATAAAAATGATTTTATCGTTGATACTCGAGGAGAGGGTATATTGTATTCTCGCGTAATCGGTTTTAAACCGTATGTGGGCGAAATAAATAAACGGGAAACAGGATCTATGATTTCTATGGCGACTGGAAAAGCGCTTGGATTTTCGCTTTTTAATTTGCAAGAACGGGGTGGATTATATATAAAAGCAAATACCGAAGTTTACGAAGGAATGGTTATAGGAAATGTTTCAAAGGGAGACGACTTAACAGTTAACCCTATAAAAGGAAAACAACTTAGCAATATGCGCGCATCCGGTTCCGACGATGCGATAAGCCTTACTCCGCCGTTAGAGCTTACTCTTGAACGAGGAATGAGCGTAATGAGAGAAGATGAATATTTAGAAATAACTCCCAAAAGCATACGGTTAAGAAAACAATACCTCACCGAAGCTGATAGAACAAAAGCGAGGAGGAAGAAATAGGGAAAAAGAAAAAAGAGAAACCGCGGTCTCTCTTTTTTTAAAAGGTCACTCCTGCTCTCGGGACTTATGCCGAATGCTCCTTTAGTTATAAATTGCAAGATTTACCATGCATAATTTTTCAAACAAATTTTGCGGTTTAGCCTAAGCTAAGGGGTAAAAATTTTTTTACAAAATTTGACCGAAATATGGGAATTTAGGACAAAGAGGCATTCGGCGACAGTCCCGATATATAAAAAAATAGTTTATCTGGTATAGAGCCTTATATAAAATACTACTTTTTTACATCTTATTCGCCAAAGCTTTAAGTAAAATCAAAACATTGGCTTGCGCCTCGTCCGCGTCTTTGCTTTTAGTAAAATTTTGCCAATCGCTTAAAATTTCCTGATCATTTAAAGCTCTAACTGAATTTTCTAACTTAAGCCTTGCTTCAAAATTCACCTCTTTGTCGCCGCCGAGCACTTCTTCAATAAACTGCTTGTTAAATTCTAAAATTTTTCGGCTTTTTTGTCTTTCGGAGTTAACGGATTGAGCTTGCGCCAACTCTTTAGCCACGAAAAAATATTTTACGGCAAAAACAATATTGCCGGCAACTAAGACTAAAATTATAATAATTAAAATAATTTTTATTTTCATATTTTTTGTTTTGTATTTCCCGCGCAGGCGGGAATCTGTTTCTTTTTAAACTTTATTTCGTCTTCTATCCCTGTAAAAATTATACAATATTAAAATAGTTAAAATAATCAATAAAATCATTTTCCAATCAAGCGTTTTAAAATTCCAAAAATTCGCCTTAAGCTCAATGTTAAAATTAACATTATTGCCTTCTTTGACCGTAAACCTCTCTCCCTCGTAAGACGCGTAGCCGTCTAAAACCGCTTTTATATAATATTCGCCGGGTGGCACTAAAAACGAATAGCGACCGGTAATGTCGGTAGTCTGAGGGTTGGCTTGCTGATATTTTTCCGCCGGCCAGAGTTCAAAATTATTGTTTGCCGGATTTTGCCAAAAAATTGAAACAACAGCGCCGGATAATCTCGTCTCCTCCGCGCCGCTTTTTCTAAAAACATAGCCCTCGGGATCAACTACGGTTATTAGCCTTATTTCTTTAGCTTCTAATTTTTCATCTTGATAATTAATTTTAGTAATAATTTCGTATTTGGCTTGAACTATCGGAGCTTGAATATCGGCAACCCAAATTCCGTCATCGTCATCATCATTATAATTAAATTCGTTTAGGCTCTAGACTAGATAACCCTATGCTATAATAGAGTTATGACGCTAAATAGAGCTAAAATTTCACAATATCAAATCAAAAAAATTATTAAGTGTTTTTGTCTTGATATTAATGCCTCAAAAACAGCTAAGCTGTTGGGCATAAATCGCAATACGATTAACCATTGGTATATGGTTTTTCGCAAAGCGATTTATGTCCGCCAGATGAAAGAATTTAATAAAATTATCGGTGAAGCGGAAGTTGACGAAAGTTATTTTGGAGCAAAACGAATTCGCGGGTTCAAGGGTAAATTAAAACGCGGAAGAGGGACAAAGAAACAGCCCGTGTTCGGCATACTGAAACGAAACGGAAGAGTGTATACTGAAATAGTTCCTGATTGCAAGAAAAAGACATTACAGGCCATTATTAAAGGGAAAATCGATACATCAACCGTTATTTATTCAGATGGCTGGCGCAGTTATGACAGCTTGGTGGATGTTGGATACGATAAGCATTTCAGGGTCAACCACGGGGGTAGCGAATTCTCCAAAGGCGGCGGCGTTCACATCAACGGAATTGAAAATTTTTGGAGCTTTACCAAGAGGCGGCTAGCCAAATTCAATGGCGTTAAAAAACATTTTGAGTTCCACTTAAAAGAATGCGAATGGCGTTACGGGAATGATAATGTTATACTTGAAAAAGAGCTGTGGAAAATTTACAAAATATATATAAAATTATGAATATCTAGTCTAGGTATCTAGTCTAGAGCCAAATTTATTATAAAATTTTATGACAGACGAAGAAATTCGCATGGCGGCAATAGAATTTGCCAAACACAATAAAAATCGCATAGCCAGAGAAATTTCCAATATAGCCAAATATCCGCCAGTCAAAAAAGCCGCTTCCATATT